>NZ_JACAOX010000013.1:0-194223 GCF_013386015.1 Pseudomonas sp. B6001 | reverse complement strand
TCGCGGCGGCCCGCGGAACCGGGCCGGAGTGCGGGCATGCCGAGCCTAGGCGAGGCACCGAGTGGTGGGGCAAAGACCTTTTGGTTACTTTTGGCTGGGCCGGCATTCCGGGCGTTTGCCAAAAGTGACCCGCTGTAAGAGCGGAACCATAAGCGGCCGTTACCGCAGCAACGGATATGTACCCAATCAGCTGCCCATATCCCCCGCCCAACCCTCCTACGCAACTATTGGTTACAAGTTGGTGATAACCTCACCGTTCCCCCCACCCAGACCCGTCTCCCCGATGCCCAGTGAACCCGCGCTGCTGTTACGTCACCACCGCCCTTTCATCGCGTTCTGGCTGGCGCGGATCTTCACCGCCAGCGGTTTCCAGATGCTCACCGTGGCCATCGGCTGGAACCTCTACCAACTGACCGGCAACGTGCTGGACCTGGGCTTGGTCGGCCTGGTGGAGTTCGTACCGCGGGTGCTGTTCATGCTGCACACCGGCCATGTGGCCGACCGCTATGAACGGCGCAAGGTCGCAGCCATCTGCCAGACCGTTCAAGCGTTGATCGCGCTATCCCTGGCAATCGGCGGACTGACCGGCAATGTCACCCGCGAGATGATTTTTATCCTGGCATTCCTGCTGGGCGCAGCCCGCTCGTTTGAAATGCCCACCACCCAGGCCCTGCTGCCGAGCATCGTGCCCACTGCACTGTTTCCCCGCGCCGTGGCGTCGTCGCAGTCGGCGCAGCAATTGGCCACCATCGTGGCGCCGGCGCTGGGCGGTCTGCTGTACGCCTTTGGCAGTGTCTGGGTCTACGGCCCCACGGTGGTGCTGTACCTGATCGCCTGCGTGCTGACCCTCAACCTGCCCGCGCGCCAGACGCCGCTGAACAAGGCCAAGGCGACCATGGATTCGTTGCTGGCCGGGATTCGTTTTATCCGCAGTCGGCCGGACATCCTCGGCGCGATTTCCCTGGACCTGTTCGCCGTATTGCTGGGCGGCGCCACGGCCTTGCTGCCGGTGTTCGCCAAGGACATTTTGCTGACCGGGCCGTGGGGCCTTGGGCTGCTGCGCTCGGCGCCAGCGGTCGGGGCGTTGTTGATGTCGTTGTGGCTGGCGCGGTTTGCCGTCGACCGGCATGTGGGGCGGATCATGTTTACGGCAGTCGGGGTGTTTGGCGTAGCCACCATCGCGTTCGGCCTGTCGACCTCGTTCTGGTTCTCCCTGGCGGTGCTGGTGGTATTGGGCGCAGCGGACATGATCAGCATGGTGATCCGCGCCTCGTTCGTGCAACTGGAAACCCCGGACGAAATGCGCGGCCGGGTCAGCGCGGTCAACGGGCTGTTTATCGGCGCGTCGAATCAGCTGGGCGAGTTCGAGTCCGGGATCACCGCCCACTGGTTCGGCACCGTGCCCGCCGTGGTAATGGGCGGCATCGGCACGCTGGTGGTGACCGGGGTCTGGATCAAACTGTTCCCGACCCTGGCCAACCGCGACCGCATGCATGTGCCGGTGGAAGAGCCCGCCAAGGTTTAGAAGACCTTGTCGAGGGTGACGGGAAAGTCCCGCACCCGCTTGCCGGTGGCGTGATACACCGCGTTGGCCACCGCCGCCGCCACCCCGACTATCCCGATCTCGCCGACGCCCTTGGAACCAAGGGCGTTGACGATCTCGTCGTGTTCTTCGACAAACAGCACATCAATCTCGCCGATATCCGCGTTTACCGGAATGTGGTATTCGGCCAGGCTGTGGTTCATGGAGCGACCCAATGCGTGATCGACCTGGGTCTCCTCATGCAACGCCATGCCGATGCCCCAGACCACCCCGCCGAGAATCTGGCTACGGGCCATCTTCGGATTGACCACCCGCCCGGCCGCAATCGCACTGACCACCCGGCTGACCTTGATGGTGCCCAGGTCCTCATCCACCCGCACTTCGACAAACACCGCTGAATGCGTGGCAGAGGCATAGCCTTCGCGCTGTTTGCCCGGCTCGCAATCCACCTGCACTTCCAGCGCCTGCTCGCCGCTGTCTTGCACCAATTGCGCCAGGGAGATGCGCTGGTCACCGGCGTGCAGCTGGCCATTCTCAAACCGCGCCGACTCAGCGTCTTTGAACGCCGGGTACGTCTTGCGTGCAATGTCCAACAGCTTGGCGTTCAACGCTTCACAGGCCTGTTGCACCGCACTGCCCACCGACGACACGGTAAACGAGCCGCCCTGCAATGGCGCTGTCGGCAGCGATGAATCCCCCAGCAGGAACGTCACATCGCCTACCGGCACGCCGCTGGCCTGGGCGGCGATCTGCGCCATGACCGTGTAGGTGCCGGTGCCGATATCGGTGGTGGCGCTGCTGACCGTGAGCTTGCCCAGATGGTCGATCCGCGCCTTGGCGCTGGCTTTCATTTGCAGGGCCTCCCACACCCCGCCGGCCATGCCCCAACCGATCAGTTGGCGACCATCGCGCATGCTTCGCGGCTCCGGGTTGCGCTGGCTCCAGCCAAAACGCTCGGCACCTTCGCTGTAGCATTCGCGCAACGCTTTGCTGGACCAGGGCTTGTCTTCGTTCTGATTGCGCTCGGCATAGTTGATCAGCCGCAATTGCACCGGGTCGATGCCCAGGGCGCAGGCCAGTTCATCCATGGCGCATTCCAGGCCGATCACCCCCAGCGCTGCGCCGGGAGCGCGCATGTCCAGCGGTGTGAACACGTCCAGCGGCACCAGCTTGTAGGTCAGCAGCACGTTATCGCAGTGATAAAGCATGCCGCTCCATTCCACCACGTGTTCGCTGAAGTCCTCGAAGCGCGAGGTCTGGCCGATGGCGGTGTGGCCCAGGGCAAGCAAGCGGCCATTGGCGGCAGCACCCAGTTGCAGGCGCTGCAAGGTGCGCGGGCGATAACCGAAGGTGAACATCTGCTGGCGCGTGAGGGTGACGCGCACCGAACGCTTCAGGGCCAGCGATGCCATCACTGCCAGCGGCAACTGGTACTGCGGGCGCAGACCGGAACCAAAGGCGCCGCCGACGAACGCGGCGAAGATCCGCACCTGGCTTTTATCCAGGCCGAAGACTTTCTGCACATAGGCCTGGCAGTTCTGCGGGCCCTGGGTCTTGTCGTGGATATGCAGGGTGCCGTCCGGCTGATACAGCACGGTGCTGGCGTGGGGTTCCATGGGGTTATGGTGTTCGATGGGCGTGCTGTAGTGCAGATCCAGGCTCGTGGCGGCGCCGGTCCATTCGGCCTGGAAGTTGCCGCGCGGCTTGGGCGGTGTTTGCGGCGACGGGTGCGCCTGCTCCTGCAAGGCCAGCAGATCGGTCTCGGCAGGCTCGGCGGCGTATTCGATCTGCACCAGGGAACCGGCGTGGCGCGCCAGCTCCAGGTTGTCGGCAATCACCAATGCCAACGGCTGGCCGCTGTAGAGCACGCGGTCGTTGTACAGCGGGCGAAACGGCGAGCCGTCGGCAGCATCGGCATCGGCGTAGCTGTCGTCGTAGCTGGCCAGTTTCGGGCGGTTGAGGTGATCAAGCACCATCACCACACCGGGCAGCGCCAGGGCTTGGGACGCATCAATGCGGATGACCCGGCCCTTGGCGATGTTGCTCGACACCACGCTGCCGTGCAGCAAGCCATCCTCGGGAAACTCACCGGCATAGCGCGCTTGCCCGGTGACCTTGAGCAGACCGTCGACCCGGTCCAACGGTTTGCCGATTGCGCTCATGACGTGGCTCCTGCAACAGCGGCATCGCTCAGGGCGCGAATGATCGCGCGGCGTGCCAGTTTGATCTTGAAGCCGTTGTGCTCCAGCGGCTCGGCGTCCAGCAGCAGGGTTTCGGCGGCAGTGCTGAAGGTTTCGCGGCTGACGGACTGGCCGATCAGCGCGGCTTCCACCGCGCGATCACGCCATGGCTTGTGAGCGACGCCGCCCAGGGCCAGGCGGGCGTCGACGATCACATCGCCATCCAGCTCAAGCGCCACCGCGACGGATATCAGGGCGAAGGCGTAGGAAGCCCGGTCACGGATTTTCAGATAGTGACTGTGGGCAGCCAGGTGGTCGGCAGGCAACTCGATGGCGGTGATCAGTTCGTCGTCGGCCAACTGGTTATCCCGCTGGGGTGCATCGCCCGGCAGCCGGTGAAAGTCGGCGAACTCGATGACCCGCGCACCACCCCGGCCCTGCACATGCACCCGCGCATCCAGGGCGGCCAGGGCCACGCACATGTCCGAAGGATGGGTGGCGACGCACTGGTCGCTGGCGCCGAGGATCGCGTGGATGCGGTTCAAACCGACCCGCGCCGGGCAGCCACTGCCGGGCTCGCGTTTATTGCAGGGCACGGCGGCGTCATAGAAGTAGTAGCAACGGGTGCGTTGCAGCAGGTTGCCGCCGGTACTGGCCATATTGCGCAATTGCGGCGAGGCGCCGGCGAGGATGGCCTGGGACAGCAGCGGGTAACGTTCCTCGATCAGCGGGTGCCAGGCCAGGTCGGCGTTGCTCACCAGGGCACCGATCATCAAGCCGCCCTCTGGAGTTTCTTTCACGTCGCGAAGTGGCAGCCCGGTGATATCAATCAGGTGCTCCGGGCGGCTGATGTTCTCTTTCATCAGGTCCAGCAGGTTGGTGCCACCGGCGATAAACCGCGACGCCGGGCTGACCAGGTGCACCGCCTCCTGCACGTCGGCCGGCTTGCTGTAATGGAAGGGATTCATTGCTCACCTCCCTGCACGCGGCACGCCGGCAAGGCTTCTTCGATGGCATCGCGGATGTTGTTGTAGGCGCCGCAGCGGCACAGGTTGCCGCTCATCAGTTCCTGGATTTGCGCGGTGTCGTGGGCGCGGCCTTCACGGGCCAGGCCCACCGCCGAGCAGATTTGCCCCGGCGTGCAGTAGCCGCACTGGAAGGCATCGTGCTTGATAAAGGCCTGCTGCATCGGGTGCAGGTCTTCGCCCGAGGCCAGGCCTTCGATGGTGGTCAACTCGGCACCGTCGCACATCACCGCCAGGGTCAGGCAGGCGTTCACCCGTTTACCGTTGAGCAACACGGTGCAGGCGCCGCACTGGCCGTGGTCGCAGCCCTTCTTGGTGCCCGTCAGGTCCAGTTGCTCGCGCAGCAGGTCCAGCAGGGTGGTCCAGGGCAATACATCCAGTTGGATGGGGTCCCGATTGAGGGTCAGGCGTATCGGATGACTGACGAACGGCTTGGCCGCCGCGCCATTGGGGGTTGCGCTCATAAACACCTCACGGATTGGTGTGCAATCGCGGCGTTCAGAAAAGTCGCCGTCTTAGCGGTCCGACTTCCGGAGTTTATGAGCGTTCAAGGCAATTGATGGGTGGCGATCAGCGAATGCCGAGGGTGGTGACCAACTGGTTGCGCGGTGGGTTGATCGAGGTGTTGCTGTACTGGAACGTGCCGCCGGCTTCGACATTATCCAGCTGGAACGTATAGATGTAGCCCATCAACGTTCCCGCGCCGCTGCATGGCTGGCTGATGGAACCCACCTGGCAGACGGCGGTGGTGCTGATACGGGGCACCGACGCGCCGTCGAAAAATGCCTGTGGGCTGTTGCCCAGGCCGACTTCCATCACGTACACCAGGGTTTGCCCGCGGTGCGTGCACATCTGGGTGCTGTCGGCCCGCTCGGGAATGGTTTCAGTGCACTTGGCCGACTGAACCTTGAATACCCGCACCTCGCTCAACGCCGGTGCAGGCGCGCCCCACGCCGGTGCCGCACCGAGCCACAGGCCGATGCAACCGAACAGAGCTAGACTCCAGGCGCTGGCTTTTTTCATGCTGTCGATGACCCTGTAATAAACGTCGGCGCAGTATGCCTCAAGGCCATGATCAAGCCTATGCGCCACTGGCCCTCGGCTGCTGGTATGATGCGCCGCTTTTTCCGATCCTCTCTGGAACCACAGGCGCTTGGCGCAGTTTGTGCTTTGACTTAGAGGTCAACAAATAACGACGCAAAATAGCGTCACAGGGAGCAGGCATGCTGGAAAAGCTGTTTCAACTCAAGGCACACAACACGAATGTGCGCACCGAGATTCTCGCGGGCGTCACCACCTTCCTGGCCATGGCCTACATCCTGTTCGTCAACCCGAGCATTCTCGGCGAGACCGGCATGGACAAGGGCGCGGTCTTTGTTGCGACCTGCCTGGCGGCGGCCATCGGTTCCACCGTGATGGGCCTGATCGCCAACTACCCGATTGCCCTGGCACCGGGCATGGGCCTCAACGCATTCTTCACCTACACCGTGGTCCTGCACATGGGCCACACCTGGCAAGTGGCGCTGGGCGCGGTGTTCATCTCGGCGGTGCTGTTCTTCCTGCTGTCGATCTTCCGCATCCGTGAATGGATCATCAACAGCATCCCGCTGCCCCTGCGCTCGGCGATTGCGGCGGGTATCGGCCTGTTCCTGGCGCTGATCGCCTTGCACAACGCCGGCATCGTGGTCAGCAACCCGGCCACCATGGTGGGCCTGGGCGACCTGAAACAACCCGCGCCGATCCTCGCCACCCTCGGCTTCGCGCTGATCGTTGCGCTGGAAGCCCTGAAAGTGCGCGGCGCGGTATTGATCGGCATCCTGGTGGTGACCATCGCCTCCATCGTGCTGGGCTTCACCCCGTTCGGCGGCGTGATGTCGATGCCACCTTCGCTGGCCCCGACCTTCCTGCAACTGGACATCAAGGGCGCCCTGGACATCGGCCTGGTGAGCGTGATTTTCGCGTTCCTGTTCGTCGACCTGTTCGACAACTCAGGCACCCTGATCGGCGTCGCCAAGCGCGCGGGTCTCATGGGCAAGGACGGCCACATGCCGAAAATGGGCCGTGCGCTGATCGCTGACAGTACGGCGGCCATGGCCGGCTCGCTGCTGGGCACCTCGACCACCACCAGCTACATCGAATCGGCGGCGGGCGTGAGCGCCGGTGGCCGTACCGGTTTGACCGCCGTCGTGGTCGCGATCCTGTTCCTGCTGGCGCTGTTCTTCTCGCCACTGGCGGCCAGCGTTCCGGCCTTCGCCACCGCACCGGCGCTGCTGTTCGTCGCCGTGCTGATGACCTCGGGCCTGGCCGAAATCGACTGGGACGACATCACCGTCGCCGCACCGGTGGTGATCACCGCCCTGGCGATGCCATTCACTTATTCCATCGCCAACGGCATTGCCTTCGGTTTCATCGCCTGGACCGCCATCAAGCTGCTTTCGGGCCGCTACCGTGAGCTGAACCCGGCGCTGGTGATCCTGTCGATTCTGTTTGTGATCAAGCTGGGCTGGTTCAACGCATGACTTTTGACGCCGCAAGCTACACCGTTCAACTGGAAGAAAAGGTCACGCGCCTGCGTGACCTGCTGGCGCCGTTCGACGCGCCAGAGCCTCAGGTTTTCGACTCGCCGTTGCAGAACTTCCGCCTGCGGGCGGAGTTCCGCCTGTGGCGCGAAGAGGGTCAGCGCCACTACGCAATGTTCTCCCAGGACGACAAGCGCACGCCGATCCTCATTGAAGAGTTTCCGATTGCCAGCCTGCGCATCAACCAGTTGATGCCGCAACTCAAGGCCGCCTGGCAAGCCAGCGCCGCCCTGAGCCACAAGCTGTTCCAGGTGGAGTTCCTCACCACTCTGGCCGGCGACGCGATGATCACCCTGTGCTATCACCGCCCGCTGGACGAGCATTGGCATACGGCGGCGAACAAGCTGGCGGCAGACCTGAACGTCAGCATCATCGGGCGTTCCAAGGGCAAGCGCGATGTGATCGGCCGCGATTACGTGGTCGAGAAACTCGACGTTGGCGGTCGCACCTTCAGCTATCGCCAGCCTGAAGGCGCGTTCACCCAGCCCAACGGCACGGTGAACCAGAAGATGCTCAACTGGGCGTACGAAGCGCTCGGCGACCGCAGTGACGATTTGCTGGAGCTGTATTGCGGCAACGGCAACTTCACCCTGCCCCTGGCCACTCGCGTGCGCAAAGTGCTGGCCACCGAGATCAGCAAGACTTCGGTGAACGCGGCGCTGAACAACCTCGATGAAAACGCGGTGGATAACGTCACCCTGGTGCGTTTGTCTGCCGAAGAGCTGACCGAGGCCTTGAATGAAGTGCGGCCGTTCCGTCGCCTGCACGGCATCGACCTCAAGAGCTACGAGTTTGGCAGCGTGTTCGTCGACCCGCCGCGTGCCGGCATGGACCCGGACACCTGCGAGCTGACCCGGCGCTTCGAAAACATCCTGTACATCTCCTGCAACCCGGAGACGTTGGCGGCGAACATTGCGCAACTGCATGACACGCACCGGATTACCCAGTGCGCGATGTTTGACCAGTTCCCGTGGACGCACCACATGGAATCGGGTGTGTTGCTGACCCGGCGTTAAATCCCCAGCACTGCAAAAATCAAAATGTGGGAGCCGTCGAGCTTTAGCGAGGCCGCGATGGCGGTGGGTCAGACAGAAAAATGTCATCAGCCCCGCCGCCATCGCAGCCTCGCCAAGGCTCGACAGCTCCCACAGTGGATCGGTGTGTTAGCCGATATAGCCATCATGCCGATGGCTGGAAATATCCCGCCAACGCCCGCAGATCCTGCTCGTTCAGCAACCCTGCAAAATACTTCAGTTGTATCCGCGCCAGCAGATACGCATGCCGCGCATCCGCCAGGTCACGGCGGGCCGTGAACAGTTGCTGCTCGGCATCCAGCACATCGAGGTTGACGCGCTCGCCACCGGTCACGCTTTTCTTCGTCGCCGTCACCAGGGCGGTGGCCGAGCTGACCGCCATTTCATACGCCCGCACTTTGGCCGCGCCGCTGGTGTTGAGGTTGAATTGCTTGCGCAGTTCGATCAGCGTCCTGGCGGTCTGCGCGTCCAGTTCATATTGGGCCTGGGACAGTTGATTGGCGGCCTGACGGGTTGACGCCGACACCGAGCCACCGGCGAACAGCGGCAGGCTGACCTGGATGCCGACGCTGTTGGTGTCGTACTTCTGGTTGTAGCTGCTTTCCGAATCCGAGCTGGTCTGGCGGCTGCTCGCATACAGGCTGACCTTGGGCATGTGCCCGGCGCGCTTGCGCTCCACTTCGTATTCGGCGACGTCCAGCGCGTGGTGCTGGGATTTGAGCTCCGGGTTGTTGGCCATCGCCATTTCCCGCCAGGTCTCGAAACGGTTGGGCTCCAGCGGCGGGATCTCGAACTGGCGAGTCAGCGGCGCCAACTCGTCTATCTGCAACGGCTGGCCCACAATCGCTTCCAGCTCGCGCAAGGCTGCGTCCTGGGTGTCCAGGGATTCGATCTCTTCGGCCTGGGCCAGGCTCAGGCGTGCCTGGGTTTCCAGCACATCGGTGCGGGTGCCCTCGCCGCCCTTGAGCAGCCGTTCATTGAGTTGCAGGCGCTCGGCATACGCGCGTTTCTGGGCGCGGCTCAGCTCGATCCGCTCCTGGGCCAGCAATGCCTGGCTGTAGGCGCTCAACACCCGCACGGCCAGTTCCTGGCTCTTGCTGCGAAAGCGTTCATCGGCAAACAGCGCCTGCGCTGCACCCTGGCGATAGCGCGCATAGGCTTCGTAATCGAGCAGCGGTTGTTGCAGGGTCAGGGTCGAGGCATAGCTGCGGTAATCGCGGTCGCTGGTGACGTTGCCCACCGCCGTCGACTGGGTGACTTCGGACTCATTGCGCGAGTTGTTGTAGCTCCAGGACAGGTTCGGCAACAGCCCGGCGCGGCCGATGATGCGGTTTTCCTCGCCGGCCTCGCGCTCCTGGATTGCCGCCTGAAACGTCGGATCGTTGCGCAGGGCCAAGTCATAGGCGTCGAGCAATCCCAGCGCCTGAACCGATCCACTGCAGGCACAACACAGACCGAATAACAGCGCCTTCATTCTTCCACCAACGCCATGTGAGTCCGATCCATCAAGGGTTTGAACAGGTAGTTGAGCATCGAGCGCTCACCGGTTTTGACGAACGCTTCCACCGGCATGCCCGGGCGAATCTGCAAGCCGTCGAGCTGGCGCATGCCAGCTGCACTGACCTGGGCGCGCAAGGTGTAATACGGCTCATCGGTGCGCTCGTCGACCTGGCGGTCGGCCGACACCAGCGTCACTTCACCGGCAATGCGTGGGGTGGTGCTCTGGTTGAACGCCGAGAACAGCAACTCCACCGGCAAGCCCGGGTGCACCTTGTCGACCATCTGCACCGGCACCCGCGCTTCCACCAGCAGTGGTTCGCCCTGGGGCACGATGTCCATCAGCGCCTGGCCGGGCTTGATCACGCCGCCTTCGGTGTACACCTCCAGCCCCACCACCACGCCAGTCGCCGGCGCGCGCACCAGGCTGTTGGCCAGTTCGAATTCGGCCGAGGCCAACCGGTTGCGCAAGTCGTCGCTGCGGGTGCGGGTTTCGGCCAGTTGGCCGCGCAGGTCTTTCTGGAAGTCTTCGCCGAGCTGGCGGATGCGCAGGCGCAGTTCGAGGACTTGCCGTTGCAACTGGCCGATGCGGCCGAAATCCTCGGCAATCGCACCGTCGAGCTGGGCATACAGCCGTTCATTTTCCAGCAGCCGATTGCGCGGAATGTAGCCGTCCCGCGCCAGCTCGCGCAGGCCTTGCAGTTGTTCATTCATCGCGGTGCGTTGCAACACTTTGCTGGCCTGGGATTCCCGGGTGCCGCGCAATTGTGCCTCGGCCCCGGCGATGGTTTCCCGCAGGCCTTGCTGCTCCGTGGCCAGGGCCTGGGCGCGACTGCTGAACAGTTGCCGTTGCAGGCTCAAGGTGGCGGCGGCCTCAGGCTCGTTCAGCAGTTCGGGGCCGAAGACGATGGCCGACAAGCCTTCGCTCTCGGCACTCAAGCGCGCTTCGCTGGCCCGGGACGCAATGAACTGGCTGCGCAAAGACTGCATCTGCCCGCGCAACGGGGTTTCCTTCAGGCGGATCAATACCTGGCCGGCGCTTACCACCTCGCCATCGCGCACCTCGATCCGCTCGACGATACCGCCCGCGGGGTGCTGCACCGTCTTGCGGTGCCCCGACACCATGACCTTGCCGGACACCGCCACGCCCTTGTCCAACGGTGCCAGCGCGGCCCAGCCAAGGAACCCGGCAAACCCGCCGAGCACCAGCAACCAGCCCAGGCGCGCGTATTTTTTATCGTCCAGCGCCAGCACGTTGTTCACCGGCGGCACGCTGTTGTCCGTCACAAGCACAGGTCGGCTCATGCTTTTTTTCCTTCACCGAGGCGGTAGCTCATGCTCATCGCCGACACCGATTTGGGCGGCGCGGCCGCCGGTTTCTGCGTGGCCTCCAGCACCCGCGCCGTGGGCCCGAACGCCTGCAACTGGCCGTCCCGCAGAATCAGTAATTGGTCCGTCAACGCCAGCACAGGGGTCTTGTGGGTGATCAGCACCAGCGTGCGACGCTGCGCCTTGAGCAAGGTGATGGCATGGAGCAAGGCCTGCTCGCCGGCCTCATCGAGATTGGAATTGGGCTCATCCAGTACGATCAGCGCAGGCACGCCGTACAGCGCTCGCGCCAGCGCGACACGTTGCTTCTGCCCGCCGGACAACCCGGCACCGCCCTCCCCCAGTTGGGTGTCGTAGCCTTGGGGCAACTGCAGGATCAGTTGATGCACGCCGGCCATTTGCGCGGCAGCGAGCACCTTGTCCGAATCCACGGTGTCGAAACGCGCGATGTTGTCGGCAATGCTGCCGGCGAACAGCTGGATGTCCTGGGGCAGATACCCAATGTGCGGGCCGAGTTGCTGCTTGTCCCATTGCGCCAGGTCCGCGCCGTCGAGCCGCACCTTGCCGGCCAAGGGCGCCCAGGCCCCCACCAGCAACCGCGCCAGGGTCGACTTGCCGCAACCGGAAGGCCCGATCACGCCCAGCACGTCACCGGCAGGCAGGCTGAACCCGAGGTTGGCCAATGCAGGCCGACGACTGCCAGGCGCACACGCGCTTACCTGCTCGACCGTCAACTGGCCGCTGGGCGCCGGCAAGCTCATGCGCTCGGTGCGCGCCGGGTTGGCCGCCAGCATCAGGGTCAAACGGTCATAGGCCAGGCGCGCCGAACTCCACTGTTTCCACACGCCGATCAGTTGGTCGATAGGGCTCAGTACCCGCCCCATCAGGATCGAGCCGGCGATCATCATGCCCGGCGTAATCGCCCCCTGCACCGCCAGCAATGCACCCAGACCGAGGACCAATGACTGCAACGCCAGGCGTACGCCCTTGGACCAGGCACTGATGGCAGCGGTCTTTTCACTGGCCAGGTTCTGCGCCGCCAGAAACGCCTGGTGCTGGGCAAACCAGCGCGCACGCAGGGTTGCCAGCATGCCCATGGCTTCGATGGCTTCGGCATTGCGCAGGTTGGCCGTGGCCTGCTGGCTGGCGCTGATCGACAGCTGATTGGCCTGAGTCAACGGTGCCTGGCAGATGTGCTGGTTGGCCCACGCCAGCGCCATCAGCATCAGCGCACCGGCCAGCGCCAGGACGCCGAGCCAGGGGTGGAACAGGAAGATCACCAGCAAGTACACCGGAAACCACGGCGCATCAAAAAATGCGAACAGCGCCTGGCCGGTGGCGAACTGGCGCAAGGTCGTCAGGTCGCTCAACGCCTGCCCAGCCGCCTGGGTACCGCCCTTGAGTTGCGCCTCGAACGCGGCGTCGTACACCCGCTGGTTCAGGCGCATGTCCATCTGTGTGCCAAGACGGATCACCACCTGGCTGCGCACCCACTCCAGCGCGCCCATCAAGCCGAACAAGCCAAGGATCATCAGCGTCAGCATCAACAGGGTCATCGAGTTGCCGGAGGCCAGCACCCGGTCGTAGACCTGCAACATGTACAGCGCCGGGGCCAGCATCAACAGGTTGATCACTGCCGAAAACAGGCCAATGTTGAGGAAGCCACTTTTATAGGCCGTGAGAGCGGCCAGGGTTTCGTTGCCGGCATGGCGCATCGAGGGAGTCTCATGGGGGAAATCGGGAAGCGCCGCCCGCGTTTGACACGCCGCGCGCCGCTGCGCAGAATTTGTCACCGCCGTCGCCCTGGCCTTCGAAACTCACGGCGACGACGGGGTTTACGCAGCGAATGGGAGAGTGATCTTCCATTCGCTTTTTTCATTGCGCAGCCACATCAGGCAGCGAGTGCCCAGTCCTGTGCAACGTCCTGCACGCCTACCAGGGCGACGTCGGTGGTGGTTGCCGTAGCGTGTGCTGCCAGGCCGGCCGAGATCTCGTCGAAGGTGTTGGCGGTGGACAGGCCGAAGTCGTCCAGCAGGTTGTTGAGCACGGTTTCCAGTGCCGAGGTGTTGCCTTGCATCAGGCTGTAGATCACGTTCTGAACGTCGTTGCCGACGCGGCCTGCACCTTGTGCCGCGCTCAAGTCAAGGCCGTTGAAAGCCACTTTGAACGCATCGAGGGTGAAGTCGCTGCCATTGCCGCCGCCCAGGCCGGTGCCCAGTTGAACGTTATCCAGGTTGCCCCACAGGTAGTGGTTTTCGTTGTGGCTGGCTGGCAGCGCCGGGTTGAATACGTAGTGCAGGCCGTTGCTGGTGTTGCTGTCGGCAATGAAGGCGTAGTCGGAATTGTTGGCGCCGTGGGTCGAATACTGGTCGCCGCTCAGGGAGCCGTTGCTGAAGCCGCCGGTGTTGCTGCTGCCGTGACCCGCAGTGTTGAACCCCAGTGCCCAGTCGGTCAGGTAGTCCGAGACGGAGTAAGCACCGAGCGCAGCTTCGTAACTAACAGAAATAGTCATCACTTAACCTCGTTATAAACAACACGATTGATCAGCACGCTCATACAGCGCACTTTTTGCCCACCCTTGGGCAAAACCGTTGGTTGATAAAGTGCCGTGGCACCTTGATCAGAACTTGTATTCGAGCATCCCGCTCAACGTTCGCCCGCGCGCCAGGCTCAGGTTATTGGCGTCCCCCATCGCAACGAAGTAGGCCTCATCGGTGGCGTTTTCCAGCGCCAGGGCGATGTTCAATTGGTCGGTCATCCAGTAACTGGCGTACAGGTCATAGAGGGTGTACTGGGGCCATAGCGCCTGGTCGATGAAGTCATAACCTTGTGAGTCGAGGTTCTCGCCATTGCCTGAGCTGTAGCGCACGCGGACGCCCATATCGAGTCGCTTTTCCAGGAAGCGCGCGCCCAGGGTCAGCGAGCCGCGATCAGCCGGCATATAGGTGGCGTTGCCCATGATCCGGCCACAGCTTTCCTTGTTGTTGGCGACATCGTCGTCCAGCACCTCATACGTGGTCACCGGGCGCAGGCCGGTCGTGCCGTTTGGCCGGGTGTAGCGTTCATAGCGTGTGGTGGACGGCCCGTTCTTCTTCGCCCCGCCCATGTAATAGTTCTTCGAGCAGAACTCATTACTGCCGATCATGTGGGTGTAACTAAGGTTGGCGTACGCCCGCCCCATGTCGTAGTTGAGCTGGTACTCCACCCCCCGAAAGCGCGTGGGGTTGGTGTTATTGACGTACGCCATCGTGCCGAGAAAACCGCCGACGGAGGTCTCCGGCAAACTGACGCTGTGATTGAGGAAAGAGAAGTTCTCGATCCGGGTATCGAAGTAAGCCACCTTCATGCCCAGGCGGTCGTCACCGAACAGCAGTCCCTCTTTGAATACGTTCACGCCCATTTCCCAGTCCCGCGACTCTTCGGGTTTCAGGAACGGGTTGGGAAACACCCGCTCTGATGAGCTGCCACCGTGAGGACGCCCGGTCATGAAGGTTTCCGTCACCGCCGGAGGGCGCCAGCCCTTGCCCCAGCGGGCGTAGAGTTGCATCCAGTCCAGCCCCGGCTTTATGCCGATACCGAACGTGGGAGAGAACTGGCCCTCTTCTCTATCAATGTCGAAAACCTCCTCGACACGCTTGGCACCTACCGTGCTGCTGTAGAACCGATCGCGCCGGTACAGCGTCATCCCGGTGACCCCTTCCAGCCGATAGCGGTCGTACCGCAAGCCCGCATCCAGCGTCAGCCAGTCGCCATATTCGTACTGCAGGTTGTTGAACAGGCTGGCGATGGTGCGTTTGCCACCGGGCGTCCCGCCTTCAACGTAAGGCAACAGGCCGGAAAGGTTGGTGGCCTCGACCTTGTTGGTACTGGGCTTGAACTTGTCTTGATACACCTCCACGCCGTAGTTCCAACTCACATGCCCCAACGCATCGAAGTCGAACCGCGATGTGTTGTCGCCCTGTACACCCCAGGTATCGGTCTGAAAATGATCCGTGTAGCCCGCCACATAGTTGCCGGAGGTCAGCGACGCGGTGTTGGGCGCATTGTCCCGGTCCATCTGTGTGGTGACGTAGTAGACCTTGGCCTTGAAATCGATCAGCGGGTTATCCGGCGTGTAGCGATAATCCAGTCCGACGTTCCTGGCATTGAGGTTGTTCTTGCTGACGCGCTGGTAGTACACGCTCTGGTTATCCGGGGCGGTGTAGGCCCACGCGTCATTGCTGTCGCTGTCACTTTCCAGGTAGCTCAGTTGCACCCGTTGGTCATTGGGCAGGTTCAGGCCGAACTTGACGATTTGCGAGCGGGTCACGCTGCCGGTGTCACCGACCTCACTGTTCAGCCAATCGTCGAAGGCCGCAGGCTGGGAGTCACGAGCGCGCAAATGAGTACCCAGTTTCTGGTCGTTGTGAGTACCGGCGCGGTAGTCGCCAAAATGCCGTTCGCTGTACCCCAGCAGCACGTCGCCGCGCTCGTCGCCAAAGGCAAACACACCGCTGCCGTTGAAATAGGTGCCGTTACCCAGTTCACCAATCCCGCTACCGGCACGCAGACGCCCGCCATAGTCCTTGCCATCGGCCAGGAACTCACTGGCCTCCAGGGTCTTGAAGGATGCAATCCCGCCCAACACGGCAGCACCGCCTTGCCCGGACTGGCTGCCCTTGTCGATTTCGATGCTGGAGATGAATTCCGGGTCGATCAACATCGTGCCGTTGCGCTGCTGGTGGCCGTTGACGTTGAAGTTCTGGCGCATGCCGTCGATGTTCATGTTGACCCGGCCGTAGTCCTGCACGCCGCGGATGTTCACCGACAGGCCCGGGTCACGCTGGTTGACGGCGGTGTACACGCCGGCGGTTTCTTCGAGCATGTCGGCGGCGTGGCGTGGTGGGCGTTTGTCGATCTGCTCGCGACTGATCACGGCCACCGAGCGCGGTGTGTCGTACACCCAGTCGCTTGGCTTGCCGTTGGTGTTGCCGGTGATGGTGGTGGTGCCCACGGTCAGCGCACCGTCATGGTCGGCGCCGACGCGAGTCAGCGTCACCTGCCGGTCCCCGGTAAAGCGGTATTCCACCGGTGCACTGCCCACCAATCGGCCGAGGCCTTCCTGGGCGCTGTAACGGCCCTTGAGCGCGGTGCTGGTGAGGCCTTGCAGGCGCGCGCTGTCGAACAACACTTGCAACCCGGCCTGGTCGGCGAACGTCAGTACGGCAAGGCCCAAGGGTTGCGCCGCAATATCAAACGTCAACGTGACAGGCTGTGATTCACCGACTGGCGCCTCGGCGGCCTGCACCTGGCAGGCGGAGGCTAACAGCCCCAGGTGGATGGCAAGGGCCAACCGGCTACCGGTGTTGCGCCCCTTGGTGATTGCAGACATCGACGTTATCCCTTCGCTGACCATTCTTGTTTATGCGAATACTTCTCACTTAACAGGACGTGTCAGGCGTCGGAACTCAGTAAGGTTTTTTTGAAAGTTTTTTCAAAGGGCGTAAACGGGGCCCGGCGACCCCATCAATAGATCAGGCTCAGCCCCGCCAGATCAAAGCGCTGCACCTGTAATTCTTCGGTCAGGGTGCCGAGGGCCGTGTCGAGCATATCGAGGCGGAACACGCCGCTGACTTCACGGGTGCCGAGGTCGGCATTGGTCAGCACCACCTTGCCCGGCCGGTAGCGGTTGAGCTGTTCGATGACCTTGGCCAGCGGCAAGCGGTCGAAGATCAGCACACCGCGACGCCAACTGGTGGCGCGCTCCAGGTCGAAGTCGTCGAGGGCGACCACGCCGTTCTCCGGGCTGTAGCGCGCAGCCTGGCCTTCCTTGAGCACCGTTGCTTTCTGCGGCAGCGCCTGCAGCGTGACGGCCACACTGTGCTGCAACACTCCGACCCAGGCCTGCCGGTCGTCCTCACGCTCGACCACAAACCGCGTGCCCAGGGCACGGGTTTGCCCGCTGGCGCTGTGCACCACGAACGGCCTTTTTTCCTCACCGGCCATGGGCGCCACATCAAAGATGGCCGAGCCTTTGATCAGGCTGATGCGCCGCTGCACACCGTCAAAATCCAGCTTGATCGCACTCGCAGAATCCAGTTGCACGCTGCTGCCGTCCGCCAGGTGCACGGTGCGCACTTCGCCTTTTTGGGTGAGGTAATCGGCCTGCACCTGCAGCAGCGCCTCAGGCCCGCGCACCCAGCCGACGCCCGCCACCACCAGCAACAGCGCAACACTCGCCGCCATGCGCCACGGCCTGCGCCGACGAGGGCCGCGCACCGGCGCAGCGGTGGCGGGCGGCCGCTGGCGATGCACCGTCTCATCGCGATGCACCTCGCCCAGCGCCGCCCACGTCTGCTCGGCAAAACGCAGCGCCGCTTCATGGCGGCTGTCTCTGGCGATCCATTGGCGCAACTCGGCCTGCTCCTGATCGGTCAGGGCGCCGGCGTGCAGGCGCACCGCCCAATCGGCAGCCGCCTCGGTAATGCTGTGCTGTTGCGGACCCGGGCTATTCACGTGTGAATCTCGAATTTTTCGTTATATAACGCTGTGACGTCTGACCCCAGGTTTGTCGGTAATTCATTCGTCGGACGGCCCCGCCTCACCTTCCTGCAAACGCTGCATGACATACGCCAGCGCCTTGGCCAGGTGCTTTTGCACTGAGCTGTCGGAAATGCCCAGGTGGCGCGCGACCTGGGCATGGGTCATGCCCTCGATCCGGTTGAGACGGAAAATCTGCCGGGTACGCTCCGGCAATTCCGCCAGTGCCTGCTTCAATGCCTGCCGCTGTTGCTGCGCCATCGCCTGAGCCTCCAACCCGGCCATTTCATCTTCAATCTCGGCCAGCGCCTCATGGGGCACGGAGTCGGTCTTGCGCCGCGCCTCCTGGCGGATATGGTCGATCAGCAGATTGCCGGCCGTGCGATAGAGATAGCCCTGGGAGTTGTCGATGCGCTCGCCGGCCGGCTTTTGCGCCAGGCGCAGGAAACTCTCCTGCACCAGGTCTGCGGCCAACTGCGGGTCCCGTACCTTGCGTGCGAGATACCCGCGCAGGGTATCGGCGTGCTTGAGAAACAGGCCTTTGAGATCCACGTCCGACAAACCGACTCCCTGGAATGTTAAGGAAACAGGCGGGCATCTTAAGCGTTGTCGAGAATGATTTTCAATTGATATCAACTCTGATCCACACAACGGTGGTTTTCATTCTGCGTTCGGTAATCGAACGGTTCCCACCCACGCGATTGACCAAATTAACTATTCAGTACATTTTATCGACCTACATAAAAACAACAGTGGAGAACCCTCTATGCCGCCCATCGTGCTGGTGCTCAACGGCCCCAACCTCAACCTGCTCGGCACTCGCGAGCCTGCCACTTATGGCCATGAAACCCTGGCCGACCTTGCTGCCCTGTGTGGCCGCAGCGCCGAGCAACTGGGCCTGAAAGTCGAATTCCGCCAGACCAACCACGAAGGCGAATTGCTGGACTGGATCCACGGCGCCCGCGCCCGTTGCGCCGGCATCGTGATCAACCCGGCAGCCTGGACCCACACTTCGGTGGCGATCCGCGACGCGCTGGTGGCCAGTGAAGTACCGGTGATCGAAGTGCATTTGTCCAACGTGCATGCCCGGGAAGCGTTCCGTCATCACTCGTTCGTGTCGCCGATTGCCAAGGCGGTGCTGGCCGGGTTTGGCAGCCACGGTTATCACCTCGCCCTCGAACATTTCAGCAAGACCTTGAAGGGATGAGCGCGGTGTCCAAACGTCGAATTCTGGCCGGCCTGATAGGCGCCGGCATCCAGGCTTCCCGCACCCCGGCCCTGCATGAGCATGAAGGCGATGCCCAGGGCCTGCGTTACCTCTATCGCCTGATCGACCTCGACCGGCTACAGGTGGATACCCGCGCCCTGCCCGACCTGTTGATGGCGGCCGAACAGATGAACTTCACCGGCTTGAACATCACCTACCCGTGCAAGCAGGCGATCCTGCCGCTGCTGGACGAACTGTCGCCCGAAGCGCGGGGCATCGGCGCGGTGAACACCGTGGTGCTTTGCGACGGTAAACGCATCGGCCACAACACCGACTGCCTGGGCTTTGCCGAAGGCTTTCGCCGGGGCTTGAGTGATGTGGCTCGCAAGTTCGTGGTGCAGATGGGCGCGGGCGGCGCCGGGGCGGCAGTCGCCCATGCGCTGCTGGGTGAAGGCGTGGAACGCTTGAGTATTTTCGACATGGACGCCGAACGTGCCCGCAGCCTGGCGAACAACCTCAACCAGCATTTTGGTACCGGCCGGGCCCAGGCCGGCAATGACCTGGAAAGCGCCATGGCCGAGGCCGATGGCCTGGTGAATACCACGCCGATGGGCATGGCCAAGCTGCCGGGCATGCCCGTGCCGTTGGGCACCTTGCGCGCCGACTTGTGGGTAGCGGAGATCGTGTACTTCCCACTGGAAACCGAACTGCTGCGCAACGCCCGCGCCCTGGGTTGCCGCACCCTGGATGGCGGCAACATGGCGGTGTTTCAGGCGGTGAAGGCGTTTGAGTTGTTCACTGGCGAAGTGGCGGATGCAGAGCGCATGCTCGCGCACTTCCAGAGCATGATCACCCAACTGTAGAAACCGGATTAGAAATGTGGGAGCGGGCTTGCTCGCGAATGCGGAGTGTCAGCCACCGGATGTTTTACTGACCCACCGCATTCGCGAGCAAGCCCGCTCCCACATTTTGCTCGGTGTTGAACTCAAGCCTGCAGGTAGCGCAACACCGACTCGCAGATCATCGCCCGATGCCGCTGCTTGACCGCCTCATCCGACAACTCGATCTGAAAGATCTCGCTGAAGGTGTGGCGGTTCGACACCCGGTAGAAGCTGAACGAGTTGATCAGCAAGTGCACGTCCAGCGGCTCCAGCCCTTCCCGGAACAACCCCAACTCGGCGCCCCGGCGCAACGTGGTGCCAAGGGCTTCGAGGATGTTGCTGTTCATCGCCTTGATCGACGTCGACTGCTTTACATACTCAGCGTTGTGGATGTTCTCGATGCTCACGATGCGCACAAAATCCACGTTCTGATCGTGGTGATCAAAGGTGAATTCCACCAGCCGGCGGATCGCTTCCCGGGGCTCCAGGGCCGTCAGGTTCATCCGTGTCTCGGTGTTGCGAATGTCGCCGTAGAGTTTCTCCAGCACCTCGACGTAGAGCTGTTCCTTGCTGCCGAAGTAGTAATAGATCATGCGCTTGGAGGTCTGGATACGCTCCGCGATCGCGTCCACCCGGGCGCCGGAAAGGCCCTGGGTGACAAACTCGACGATGGCTTCCTGGAGAATGTTCTCGCGGGTCTTTTCCGGGTTGTTCTTGCGGCTCTTGCGCGGTGCGGTGGCCGCGGCGGGAAGCTCGGAGGTCAGGGTCATGGTGCGCTCACGGCCTTAGGTGCAGGCGCTGATTATGGGCCGCGCCGCACGCCGAAGGAAGCGCCGGCACCTTACAACCTGGCCTGGCGCACCGCACCGCTGCGGGACTTGGCCATGGCCGCCAGGCGCACCGCCACGTTGGCCGCACCGTAGCCGGCGTAACCGTTCTTGCGCTGGATGATCTCGAAGAAAAACCGGCCCTCGAACGGTTCGGTATAAACGTGAAACAGTTCACCGCCCTGGGCATCGCGGTCGTAGAGGACGTTGTAATACGCGAGCTGGCTGAGGAACTCGTCATCGAAATCAAACCGCGCCGCCAGGTCATCGTAATAGTTCAGCGGGATATCCAGCAGCGGCACGCCCGCATCCTTGGCCCGGCTGACCTCGGCGAAAATGTCCGCGCAGTCGAAGGCAATGTGGTGCACACCCGAGCCGCGATAGCTCGACAACGCGTGGGAAATCGCGGTGTTGCGGTTCTCGGAAATATTCAGCGGCAGGCGAATCGAGCTGCAACGGCTGCGCAGTGCCCGGCTTTTCACCAGGCCATAGGGGTCGGGCAGCACCACTTCGTCGTCGGCTTCGAAATCCAGCAGGCTCTTGTAGAACAACACCCAACTGTCGAGGCTGTCGGCGGGCAAGGCCATGGCCATGTGGTCGATGCGCAGCAGGCCGCCGCTGGCGGCGTTCGCCGGTTGCAGGTTGAAGTCGGTGTCGTAGAGGCCGCCTTCGTGCTGGTCCACCAGGTAGATCAGGCTGCCATCCGGTGCGCGCACCGCTGCCAGCTCCAGCTCGTTGGGGCCGACCAGCCCACGATACGGCTGGCCCTTGTAGGCCACCGCCCGCTCCAGGGCCTTGGCGCTGTCCTTTACCCGGATCGCCGTGGCGCACAACGACGGGCCGTGGGCCTCGAAGAAGTTATGGGCGAAGGAATAGGGTTCGCAATTGAGGATCAGGTTGATATCGCCCTGGCGCAACAGGCTGACGCTCTTGGATCGATGCTGCCCGGCCTTGACGAAGCCCAGGCGCTCCAGCCATGAAGTGAGCTTGGCACCGAGGTTTTCATCCACGGCAAATTCCAGGAATTCGATGCCGTCGTATTCGCTGGCGGCCGGGGTTTCAAACAGGATCTCGGGGACCGGCGTCGCTTCTTGCTCCAATCGCTGGCGGGTTTTCTCTTCGAGGTACAGCAGCGAGCGCAGGCCGTCGGCGGCATTCGCCCGGGTCGGCGCGGCGCGGAAGCCGTCGTTGAAGATTTCCAGGGACAACGGCCCGGTGTAGCCACTCTTGATGATGGGGGCGAGAAAGCCCGCCAGGTCGAACTCGCCCTGGCCTGGGAAGCAGCGGAAATGCCGGCTCCATTCCAGTACATCCATCGCGAGGATCGGCGCATCGGCCATCTGCACAAAGAAAATCTTGTCGCCGGGAATCTCGGCAATCGCACTCGGGTCGCCCTTGAGAGACAGGGTGTGGAAGCTGTCGAGCAACACGCCCAGGCTCGGATGATCGATCTTGCGCACCAGGTTCCACACCTGCTGCCAGGTGTTGACGTGCCGGCCCCAGGCCAGCGCTTCATAGCCGATGCGCAAGCCCCGGCGGCCAGCGTGTTCGGCCAGCAGGCTCAGGTCATCCAGCAGAATGCTTTCATCGCCCACGGAATCGGCTGACGCGTTACTGCACACCAACACCAGGTCGGTGCCCAGCTCCTGCATCAAGTCGAACTTGCGCTCGGCCCGCTCCAGGTTGCGTGTCAGGCGGTCGCGGCGGCAGCCCTCAAAGTCCCGGAACGGCTGGAACAAGGTGATGGCAATGCCGAGGTCGGCGCACATTTGCCTAACTTCACGCGGGCTGCCGTCGTAATACAGCAGATCGTTTTCGAAGATTTCCACGCCATCAAACCCGGCAGCCGCGATGGCTTCGAGTTTTTCCGGCAAGGTTCCGCTCAAGGAAACGGTGGCGATGGAGCGTTGCATGGGGCGACTCCCGGCATTGAGGCATGTCTTGTTTACGGCAAATTATTGGCCGCCAGGTTCATCACAGCAATTGAAATGTACGAACCGGTTAGTTTTATGGGCGATTATCGAACAGAATGGCAATCGGCGAATTGACGATTTTTTAGCCGCTGCGCACCATCGATAGCACATTGAGCCCCGCTTCCATTGAGCGGCCTCGGTTAACCAAGACCCTGAACACACCATAAAAATTTCAAAAAAACGGGTACTTCCTCATGCCTTCGCAAAATCCCGCCGTGGCCGTGGGCCACAGCAATCCCCATAGCGGCATCGGTGACAAAATCCGTGGCGCCATGGCTGTCGGTAAAACCCGCTGGGGCATGCTGGCCCTGGTGTTTTTTGCCACCACCCTGAACTACATCGACCGCGCCGCCCTCGGCGTGATGCAACCGATCCTGGCCAAGGAAATGAGCTGGACGGCGATGGACTACGCCAACATCAACTTCTGGTTCCAGGTGGGTTACGCCATCGGCTTTGTGCTGCAAGGGCGGTTGATCGACCGGGTCGGCGTCAAGCGCGTGTTCTTCTGCGCGGTGCTGCTGTGGAGCCTGGCCACTGGCGCCCATGGCCTGGCCACCTCGGCGGTGGGCTTTATGGTCTGCCGGTTCATTCTCGGGCTGACCGAAGCCGCCAACTACCCGGCCTGCGTCAAGACCACCCGCCTGTGGTTCCCCGCTGGCGAGCGTGCCGTTGCCACCGGGATCTTCAACGCCGGCACCAACGTCGGCGCGATGATGACGCCGATGCTGCTGCCGCTGATCCTCCACGTGTGGGGCTGGCAGGCGGCGT
Organism: Pseudomonas sp. B6001; assembly: GCF_013386015.1. Taxonomy (NCBI): domain Bacteria; kingdom Pseudomonadati; phylum Pseudomonadota; class Gammaproteobacteria; order Pseudomonadales; family Pseudomonadaceae; genus Pseudomonas; species Pseudomonas sp. B6001. The sequence goes on along the minus strand of NZ_JACAOX010000013.1, from coordinate 170,861 downwards.
TCCTGTGCATGTCGGCACTGGGCGGGATCTGGCTGGTGCTCTGGGGCTTGAAGTACTACAACCCGGAAGACCATCCAAGCGTGAAGCAATCGGAACTGGACTACGTGCAACAGGAAGTCGAACCGGAACAACCCCGCGTACCGTTCAGCCGGATCCTGCGGATGCGCGGCACTTGGGCCTTCGCCCTCGCCTACTCGATGACCGCGCCGGTGTTCTGGTTCTACCTGTACTGGCTGCCGCCGTTCCTGAATCAGCAATACAACCTGGGCATCAACGTGACCCAAATGGGCATCCCGCTGATCATCATTTACCTGACGGCGGACTTCGGCAGCATCGGCGGCGGGATCCTGTCTTCGTTCCTGATCGGACGCGGGATGAACCCGATCAAGGCGCGGCTGCTGTCGATGTTGCTGTTTGCCTGCTGCATCGTCGGAGTGATCATGGCCGCCGGCTCCAGCCACCTGTGGGTCGCGGTGTTTGCGATTTCCCTGGCCATCGGCGCGCACCAGGCCTGGACCGCCAACATCTGGAGCCTGGTGATGGACTACACGCCCAAGCACATGATGAGTACGGTGTTTGGTTTTGGCGGCATGTGCGCGGCCATCGGCGGGATGTTCATGACCCAGATCGTCGGCCATATCCTGACCGTGACCAACAACAACTACACCGTGCTGTTCACCCTGATTCCGGCGATGTACTTCATCGCGCTGATCTGGATGTACTTCATGGCGCCGCGCAAGATTCCGACCGTCGAGGTCTGAGTTTCCTACCTGCGCCGCTGCTGCCAGGCAGCGGCCAACCCGCTCAGGCAAATCACCCCGATCCCGACCACGGTGGTCAGGTCCGGGGTGTGGTTGAACACCAGCCAGCCCAACAACCCCGCAAACACGATCTGGCAATAGCCGAACGGCGCCAGCAGGGCCGGCGCTGCGAAGCGGAAGGCCTGGGTCAGCATCAAGTGTGCGGTCATCCCGCAAGTGCCCAGCGCCAGCATCAGCACCCCGTGCCACAGGCTCGGCACCTGCCAGAAGAACGGCACCAAGGCGCTCATCACCAAGGTGTTGCACAACCCGGCGAAGAAGTTGCTGGTGGTGGGCGTGTCGTACTTGCTGAGGATGCGGGTGAGCAGTTGGTAGAAGCAGAAGAACAACGCCGACGTCAGCGGCAACAACACCGCCGGGGTGAACAGCTCACCGCCCGGGTGCACAATGATCAGCACCCCGATAAACCCGCAAATCACCGCCAGCCATTGGCCGCGGGTCACGTGCTCACCCAACAGCGGCACCGACAACGCGGTGACCAGGATCGGCGCAAGAAAGTTGACCGCCGTGGCTTCGGCCAACGGGATAAAGTGCAACGCCGCTGTAAAGAACAGGCTGGTGCCCAGCAGGCACAACGCCCTCGCCACTTGCAGCAAAGGGCGTTTGCTGCGCAGTACCCGCAGGCCCGATTGCGGCAGGAAGATCCCGGCCATCAACAGCGTGTGCACCAGGTAGCGGGCCCACACCACCATCACGATCGGGTAGAACCCGGCCAGGTATTTGGACAGCGCGTCGTGGCTGGAAAACAGAAAGGTCGCCACCACAATCAGCAAAATGCCTTTGAGCGGGTGGTTGACGCCGGAAAGTGGGGTACTGAGGGTCATTGCATTCTCTTGAGTGGCAGGCTGAAATGACCGCCGCATACCGCGGCATAATCTAGAACGGGTAAAGCGCCTCGCTCAAGAGCATAACCAAACACTGTTCGAACAGCGCACTAAATTGCGGTTTTCCAGTCCAACGCTTCACGCCGCCCCGCCCACTGCGCGTTTTTTAACCAAGGCTTTCTCACCATGAAAAAAACCCTGTTGATTCTTTCGACCCTGACGCTGCTCAGCGCCTGCGACAAGCAAGCCGAGACCGCCAAGACGCCCGCCCCGCCGTCTGTCCAGGCAACGTTGGTACCGCAAGTGCTGCCCACCGACAAATGGGTCGGCAAGTGGATTGGCGTCGAAGGCCTGAACCTGACCATCGCCAAGGACGACAGCATCGGCCGCGGCCACTATGTACTGACCATGAAATACGGCCTGGATGACGACGATTCCGGCACCTTCAAGGGCCAGGCATCCGAAGACGGCATCACCTTTGAACGCCCGGACGGCCCGCAGATCCTGAGCGCTGGCGACGGCGAAGCCACTGGCCTGAAATGGCTGGCCGACAAGAAGGACTGCCTGATCGTCGACACCGGCGAAGGGTATTGCCGCGACTGACACAAGCTTCATACAGGCCGGACGACACAGCGTTTAGCATCGTCAGACAGCCGGACTGGCGCCAACCCTACACACCAACAACACTGAGCTGCAGGTTCACAAAGAGGATTGCCACATGCTATGGAAAAAAGGCCGACGCAGCGACAACGTGGTAGACGCCCGCGATGACAGCGGCGGCGGTGGCGGTGGCATGCGTTTTGGGGGTGGCAAGGGCCTGAGCCTGACGGCCATCGTGCTGATCGTCGGCATCGGCTGGCTGACCGGCCAGGACCCGATGCAGATCCTCGGGCAACTCAGCGGCCAGCTCACCGAGCAAGCGCCCTCCGTCAGCCCGCAAACCCGCCAGGCGCCGCCGGCCAATGATGAACAAGCCGACTTCGTGCGCGCCGTCCTCGGCGACACCGAAGACACCTGGGCCCAGGTGTTCCAGGAAAACGGTCTGACCTACAAGAACCCCAAACTGATCCTGTTCCGCGGCCGGGTGAACTCCGCCTGCGGTGGCGCCACGTCCGCCAGCGGGCCGTTCTATTGCCCGGCAGACCAACAGGTATACCTGGACCTGGATTTCTTCCGGGAAATGTCCCAGCGCTTCAAGGCCGCCGGCGACTTCGCCCAGGCCTACGTGATCGCTCATGAAGTCGGACATCACGTGCAGACGCTGCTGGGCATCTCGGCGAAGATTCAGGCAGCCCGCCAGCAAGGCCGGCAGATGCAAGGCGACGGCGGCCTGCTGGTGCGCCAGGAGCTGCAAGCCGACTGCTTCGCCGGGGTGTGGGCCAACCGCGCGCAAAAGCGCCTGAACTGGCTGGAGCCCGGCGACATTGAAGAAGCACTGAATGCGGCCAACGCGATTGGCGATGACCGCTTGCAGCAACAGGGCCAGGGCCGCGTGGTGCCTGACTCGTTTACCCACGGCACCTCGGCACAGCGGGTTCGCTGGTTCAAGACCGGCTTCGCCCAGGGCCAGATCACTCAATGCGACACCTTTACCGCCAAGAGCCTTTAAATGAATAAACGACTGGGTCTGCTGTTAGGTTTGTTGATCACCTGTTCCTCCTCCACCTGGGCTGCCGAACATGGCGTCAAGGTGGTCAGTCCCGATCGTTTTAACCTGGATGCCGGCGACCTGAGCGTCGGCTTGAGCCAGGACTGGCGCCAGCCGCTGCCTCAAGTTACCCGCGCGCTGATCATCGTGCATGGTCGCCTGCGCAACGCGATGACCTACCTGGACAGCGGCGAAAAAGCGGCCGAAGCCGCAGGACAAAACGCCAATACCCTGGTGATTGCGCCACAGTTCCTCAACCAGACCGACCTCAAGCGCAACCAGATCGACAGCCAGACCCTGCGCTGGAACAGTAACGACTGGATGGCCGGCGAGCCGTCCACAGGCCCGGGCCAGATCAGCTCCTACGGCGCGCTGGACCAGATCATCAAGCACCTGGGCAACCGCAAGCTGTTCCCGAACCTGAAGGAAATCGTGGTGGCCGGCCATTCCGGTGGCGGCCAAGTGGTGCAGCGTTTTGCGCTGACCGGGCATGATCACCCGCTGCTGCAAACCGAGGGCATCAGCCTGCGCTATGTGGTGGCCAACCCTTCGTCCTACGCGTACTTCAGCCCGCAACGGCCGGTGAAGTTCGATGTGGCCAGTTGCCCGGGCTTCAATGACTGGAAATACGGCATGCAAAACCTGCCGGCCTACGCCAAGGGGCAAAGTGCCGAGCAGCTGGAGCAGGCTTACGTTTCGCGTAATGTCACTTACTTGCTGGGCCAGCAGGACACCGACCCGAATCACCCGGCGCTGGACAAGAGCTGCGGCGCTGAAACCCAGGGCGCGTATCGCTTGATTCGCGGGCACAATTATTTTGACTACCTCAAGCAGCGGCACCCGCAGTTGGGCCACAAGCTGGTGGAAGTGCCGGGGGTTGGGCATAACGGGGACAAGATGTTTACGTCGCCTGAAGGGCAGAAAGTACTGTTCCAATAACCACTGAAGAAACCGGATCAAAAATGTGGGAGCGGGCTTGCTCGCGAATGCGGTGGATCAGTCAGCCTATGTATTGACTGACACACCGCGTTCGCGAGCAAGCCCGCTCCCACATTGGATTTTCATCGACCGGACTAAATCATCCGGCGCAATACCGCGCAATCTTCAGCATGCCAATCCGCCAGCTCCGGCCACGGGTTTTCCGGCAGATTGACCAGCACAGTCTTCGTCCCCGCCGCCCGCCCGCAATCCAGATCAAACCGGTAATCACCGACCATCACCATCTCTTGCGGCGCCACTTCCCACGCTCGCGCCAGCTTCAACAAACCACCCGGGTCAGGCTTGGGCGGCGCATCATCACGCCCCAGCACATCCTCGGCTGCAAAGCAGTCCGCCAGGCCAATCGCCTGCAATGTCACATGGGCCAGCTCCCGCGCATTGCGCGTCAGGATGCCCAGGCGATAACCCCGCCCGGCCAATTCCCGCACCAACTCCACCGCCCCCTCCGCCGCCACCGAACCCAGCGCCAACTCACGCTCATGCGCAAGCAACCACGCATGCTTGGCCGCTGCTTCATCGGCGGGCAACGCCGCCAGGTGCGTAAGAATGTCGTCAGTCGCCGGAATATCCAGGGCCACGCGGATCGCCGCAAAATCATGCACGGCCACCGTCAGGGTGCCATCCATGTCGAACACCCAGTGCTTCACATCACTGAGGCTCATGCCCAATCCTTGCGATGACGAATCAAGCCTTCCTGGGTAACCGATGCCACCAGTTGCCCGGCGCGGTTGTACACGCTGCCCCGGGAGAACCCACGGGAATTGCCGGCCCATGGGCTGTCCATGGCGTAGAGCAACCAGTCATCGGCACGCAGGTCGGCGTGGAACCACAGCGCGTGGTCGAGGCTGGCGACTTGCATGTCTTTCTGCCACACGGTCTTGCCGTGGGGCAGCAGCGAGGTGGTCAGCAGGCCGAAGTCCGAAGCGTAGGCCAGCAGGTATTTGTGCAGCGCCGGCGAGTCGGCCAGGGCGCCGTCCGCACGAAACCACACGTATTTGACCGGGTCGGACGGCTGCGGGTTGTACGGGTCTTTCTCGGTCACCGGCCTTACTTCGATCGGCTTGGGGCACAGCAGCTTTTCGCGCATGTGCTCGGGAATCAGGTGCGCGCGCTGCTGGGTCAGCTCCAGCTCCGACGGCAGGTTCTCCGGGCCGACCACCACGGGCATGGTGGTCTGGTGCTCGAAGCCTTCTTCGTCGTACTGGAACGAAGCGCTGCAGGTGAAGATCGGGTTGCCCTTCTGGATCGCCGTCACCCGGCGCGTGCTGAAACTGCCGCCATCGCGCACCCGGTCAACCGAATACACCACCGGCAACGCCGCATCGCCGGGGCGCAGGAAGTAACCGTGCAACGAATGCACATGCCGCGCCTCTTCAACGGTCTGGCTGGCTGCCGACAGCGACTGGCCGAGCACCTGGCCGCCGAACAGCTGGCGAAAGCCCAGGTCCTGGCTGCGGCCGCGAAAGAGGTTTTCCTCGATCGGTTCCAGGGTCAGCAGGTCCACCAGATCTTCCAACACTTGGCTCATAGAGCATCTCCTACAACAATCTATTGGGCATTCCGGGCTGCTTATCCGTGCAGCGTGTCCAACCATTGGGCGCGGGTGATGCGATACAACACATGATGCCGCAAGGGGTCATCGGCTGCGACCTTGGGGTGTTCAAAATCTGCCAGGGGATCGTAATGCATACCGATGGCCTGCATGACTTTTTGTGATGGCAGATTGGCTTCAGTGGTAAACGAAACGATTTCGTCCAGCTTCAGCCGGTCGAAACCACAGCGCAGAGCAGTCCAGGCGGCTTCGCTGGCGTAACCCAGGCCCCAGTGTTCCCTGGCCAGGCGCCAGCCGATCTCCACCGCCGGAGTGAACGGGGCCTCGAAGCTCACATTCAGCAAGCCGGTGAGGCCGATGAACTCGCCGCTGTCCTTGCGCTGCAACGCCCACAGGCCAAAACCGTACTCGGCAAAATGGCCGCGAATACGCCCGATCAGCGCAGCACTTTCCAGGCGGCTCAAGGTGGCCGGGAAATACCGCATCACCTGCGGGTCGGCGCACATGCGCGCAAACTCCGGCAAGTCGGCATCGCTCCATTGGCGCAGCACCAGGCGTGCGCTTTCCAATTGCAGTATCGGCTCCATTGGTCCCCCTCCCTTGCCATGTGCGTGAGTGTAACGCGCTGTTAAGATCCGTCGCTGGTTCCCGTCAGAAATCGCCATGCCCTTGCCATTGATCTACCACGACGACTACAGCCCCGAGTTCCCGGCAGACCACCGCTTCCCCATGGATAAATTCCGCCTGTTGCGTGACCATCTGGTGGAGAGCGGCCTGACACGGGACAGCCAACTGCTGCGCCCGGAACTCTGCCCCGCCGAGATTCTGGCCCTGGCCCATGAACCTGGGTATATCGAACGCTACATGAGCGGCGAGTTGTCGCGCGAAGACCAACGGCGCCTTGGCCTGCCTTGGAGCGAAGCCCTGGCCCGGCGCACCGTGCGCGCGGTGGGCGGTTCGTTGCTGGCCGCCGAGCAGGCCCTGGAACACGGCCTGGCCTGCCACCTGGCCGGCGGCACCCACCACGCCCACTACGATTACCCGGCGGGTTTCTGCATCTTCAATGACCTGGCCGTGATCAGCCATTACCTGCTGGCCAGCGGGCGGGTCAACCGGGTGCTGATCTTCGACTGCGACGTGCACCAGGGCGACGGCACCGCACGCATCCTCCACGACACCCCGGATGCAATCACCGTGTCCCTGCACTGCGAAAAGAACTTCCCCGCGCGCAAGGCGCAAAGCGACTGGGACATCCCGCTGCCGATGGGCATGGGCGACGCGGACTACCTCAAGGTGGTCGACGATGCCCTCAACTACCTGCTGCCGCTGTATCAGCCCGACCTGGTGCTGTATGACGCCGGCGTGGATGTGCACAAGGACGACGCCCTCGGCTACCTCAAGCTGACAGACCAAGGCGTCGCCGCCCGCGATGAAAGCGTGATGCGCCACTGCCTGGGCCGCGATATTCCGGTGGTCGGGGTGATCGGCGGCGGCTACAGCAAAGACCGTCCTGCCCTGGCCCGTCGCCACGGGATCCTGCACCACAGCGCGCAGCGCGTCTGGACGTCATCAGGCTGTCATTGAGTTATGCGCGTTACCCACAATCGCTGTGGAACTGCCTGTGGATAACCTGAGTGAAAGCCCCTGCAGGCCATAAGCCGCCTGGCCTGCAGAAGGCTGTATGTTTTTTGATCAGGCAGCATGAGCATCCTCGGGTAGAATGCTCGGCCTACTTTGCCGAACCGCAGTTATCCCCATGCCCCAGACTCAAACCCCATCTCAACACGTCATCATCATCGGCGGCGGCCCGGCGGGGCTGATGGCCGCCGAAGTGTTGAGCCAGGCCGGGATCCGGGTCGACCTGTACGACGGTATGCCCTCGGTAGGCCGCAAGTTCCTGCTGGCGGGCGTGGGCGGCATGAACATCACCCATTCCGAACCGTACCCGGCGTTTCTGGCGCGCTATGCCGAGCGGGCGCCGTGCATGGCGCCGTTGCTGCGCCAGTTCGGTGCCGATGCGTTGTGCGAATGGATACACGGGCTGGGGATTGAAACCTTTATCGGCAGCTCCGGCCGGGTGTTTCCTACTGACATGAAAGCCGCCCCGCTGCTGCGGGCCTGGCTCAAGCGCCTGCGCGACCACGGCGTAGTTATCCACACCCGCCATCGCTGGCTGGGCTGGAATGCCGACGGCAGCCTGCTTATCCACAGCCCCGAGGGCGACAAAAGCGTACGCGGTGATGCAGTGTTGCTGGCCTTGGGCGGCGGCAGTTGGTCGCGCTTGGGCTCGGATGGGGCGTGGCTGAAGTTGCTGGAAGACAAAGGCGTGCCTTACGCGGCGTTGCAACCGAGCAACTGTGGCTTCGAGGTGTCGGCCTGGAGCGAGTTGATGGTCAGCAAATTCGCCGGGGCACCGCTGAAAAACGTCGCCATTGGCCTGGCAGACGACAAGCCACGGCTGGGGGAATGTGTGGTCACCGCCACGGGTATCGAAGGCAGCCTGATCTATGCGTTGTCGGCACCGATTCGTGAGGCGATCAACCGGGATGGATCGGCCACGGTGCACATTGACCTGTTGCCGAGTAAGCCACTGGACAAGGTGATCGCAGCGCTGAGCAAGCCGCGCGGCTCACGCTCGATGAGCAAGCATTTGCACAGTCAGTTGGGACTGGATGGGGTGAAGGCGGCGCTTTTGCGCGAGCTGTCACCGGCGGAGCACTTCAATGATCCGGCGCAGCTGGCGGTGGATATCAAGGCGCTGCCGCTGACGCTGGTGAAAACCCGGCCAATGGATGAAGCCATCAGTACCGCAGGCGGCGTGCCGTTTGAGGCGCTGGATGAACGCTTGATGATCAAGCAATTGCCGGGCGTTTTTTGCGCAGGCGAGATGCTGGACTGGGAAGCGCCGACGGGCGGGTATTTGCTGACGGGGTGTTTTGCCAGCGGGCAGGCGGCAGGGCGCGGTATTCTTGAGTGGTTGAGGCCGGCCACCCCGGCATGACCCACTCACCCCATCACCGCCCGGCAGCAAAGTTACCTCTGACTCAACTGGCTGTTAGATCGGGATAGGCACGTTTAAAAGCTGTTACTTGCTTCTGCAGGAAAGCATCCTCTTCAGGCAGTAAAATTTTCAGATTTTCTATATAACCTGAATACGCACTGAAGAGTCTGGAAGGATCGCCGTGTTTCAAATCGCTCCATTCCTGCTTGAAGGCGTAGCTGAGTTTCTGGCCCTCTTCCTGACTGGTATAAAGCATATCCTGTAGATACTTATCCAATGGCGCCCTTATCTCAGGACTGATCGAATAATTAGCCTCATACAACGACATCAACTCTCTGAACGAATGGATTGCCTGCCCATACTCGCCGCGCGCCGCATGGTCTTCAACCCGGGACCTTAATTCGGCCACACGCAACTCTACCTGCTTGAAAGCTTTCTCGTCAGCGGCCTTGCCTTTCTTGATTTCGCCGTCTACAACAACGCCGCCGATAATGCCCGCCGCCGCCAGGACCGGCAAAACAAAAGGTACTAAAAACACAGCCATATCTACATCTCCATCTAAGTTCGTCATTCAGAAATCAGTTTCTGACTCAACCTCAGTGGAAATGAAGCATTTTAAGTTCCAGCACTTAAACACGGCGACAATTACAAAAAATATCCAAATCACAAGCAATAACTCATCAAGGATGACGAGGCACAACTTGACGCGAGCGGAATTGCTCCGCTCACGGTAGTCACTATGCGTTTACTTGATAACCAACAAGCCCTACTTCTTTTTCCGCGGCCCGGTGTTAAACACGGGCACCTTACGCACTGGCTTGATCGAAGGCTCGACCGGCGTCGCCTCCCCGCTGTCCACCCACTTGCCCAGGTTGCGCTTGCCACCACCGCCGCCCGAAGCCTTGGGTTTCTTCGGCTTTTTCGGCTTCTTCACCACCTGACCAGTGGCATCGGTATCCGGCACACGGTGCTCCGGTTCGAAGTCCTGCTCCATCTTCCGGGTCAACGTCTGACGGGTCAGCATCTCGATGGCCGACAGCATGTTCACTTCATCGGCGCACACCAGGGAAATCGCCTCGCCGGTGTTGCCCGCACGACCGGTACGGCCGATGCGGTGGATGTAGTCCTCGGCCACGATCGGCAGGTCAAAATTGACCACCAGCGGCAAGTCTTCGATATCCAGGCCACGGGCCGCCACGTCGGTGGCCACCAGGATCTGCACGTCGCTGCTCTTGAAGCGATCCAGCGCACGCTGGCGCGTGGCTTGTGGCTTGTCGCCGTGAATCCCGTCGGCATTGATGCCCAGGCCCTGGAGTTTTTCCACCAGCGCGTCCACACCGTTACGGGTCTTGGCGAACACCAGCACCTGCTTCCAGCGGCCCTTGCGCATCAGGTGCACAAACAGCTCGGCCTTGCGCTTCTTGTCCACCGGCACCACCCATTGCTTGACGGTGTTGGCGGCGACGTTGCGCGGGCTGACTTCGACGGTCAGCGGGTCGTTGAGCATCTGCCCGGCCAACTGGCGGATCTCGTCGGAGAAGGTTGCGGAGAACAGCAAGGTCTGGCGTTTTTTCGGCAGCATGCGGTAGATGTTCGCCAGTTCTTCGGAGAAGCCCAGGTCGAGCATGCGGTCGGCTTCATCCAGCACCAGGGTTTGCAGCTGGTTGAGTTTCAGCGCGTTCTGGCGGAACAGGTCGATCAGGCGGCCAGGGGTGGCGACCAGCACATCAACGCCTTTGCGCAGCTTCATCATCTGCGGGTTGATGCTCACGCCGCCGTACACGGCGTAAGTGGTCAGCGGCACGTTTTGGGCGTACTCGGCGACGCTCGCATGAACCTGCTCGGCCAGTTCGCGGGTCGGGCACAGGATCAGCGCGCGCACCGAGTTGGCGCTGACTTTCGGCCCTTCCATGGTCAGCAGTTGCAGCAGCGGCACGGCGAAACCGGCGGTCTTGCCGGTGCCGGTCTGGGCCGCAGCCATCAGGTCACGGCCTGCCAGCACCGCCGGAATGGCTTGCGCCTGCACCGGCGTCGGGGTCTGGTAGCCAAGCGTCTCAAGGGCGCGCAGCAAGGGTTCGATCAGGCCAAGTGTGGCGAAAGTCATGGAAATACCGTAGGAAAAAGTCAGCGCAAGGTCGCAATGCGCGGCAGTTTACCTTATTTCCGGTTTTGGCTTTCGCCACTGTGGCAGGCTGATCAGCAGCACCGCGCTGATAATCACCAACATTGCCAGGGCTTCTTCCATGCCGATGGTCTCACCGACAAACACAATCCCGAGCAACACCGCCACCGCCGGGTTGACGTAGGCATAGCTGGTGGCCGCCGCCGGGCGTACGTGCTTGAGCAGGTACATATAGGCATTGAAGGCGATGATCGAGCCGAACACGGTCAAGTACGCCAGGGCCAGCCAGCCTTCCAGCGGCGGCATGGCTTGCAGGTGTTCGCCGCTGACGGCACTGAGCAACAGCAGCACGAAACCTGCGATCAGCATCTCCGCCGCACTGGCCATCGCGCCTTGAGGCAGCGGCAAATGCTTGCTCCACACCGAACCAAAGGCCCAGGCCGCCGCCGCAAAAATCAGCAAGGCCGCACCGGTGGGGCTCGATTGCAGGTTGGAGCCCATATTGAGCATGGCGATACCGATAATCCCCAGCACCACCCCGGCCCATTCCAGACGGGTATTACGCGCGCCCCAGAAATAACCACAGAGCAAGGTGAACAACGGCACCGTCGCCACCGCCAACGCGGCCACGCCGGAAGCCACGCCCGTATGTTCGGCCACACTGACCGCACCGTTACCGAAGGTCAGCAGCAAAATGCCGATCTTGCCGGCGGCCTTCCACTGCACCCACGTCGGCGCCGGGGCCCCACGCCAGCGCAGGAAGGCATACATCAGCGCGCCCGCCGTCATAAAGCGAATCCCCGCCAGCAACAGCGGCGGCCAGTACTCCACACCAATGCGAATCACCAGGTAGGTAGACCCCCAGATCACATACAACGCAAAAAAGGCGGCGATCAACGGTAAGGGAAAGCGACGTGGGCCAGGCATTGGGCAGCTCTGTGGCAGGACAAGGGAGCGTTATTTTAGAAATCCCCGGCCGTAAACATAAGTTACAAAACCTGTTTAAAGCGCCAGTACACTTTTCAAAACATGGTTATCAAGGCTATAAACCGTGCTTTCGAAAGCTATGCATTCCCGGAGCCTTATCATGGACAAATACGACCGTATGCTTCTCAGCGCCCTGCTGGAAGACGGCCGCGCGTCCTACGCGCAACTGGCGCGCACCGTGAACCTGTCCGCGCCCGCCGTGGCTGAGCGAGTGGCGAAACTGGAAGCCAGTGGTGTGATTACCGGGTATCAGGCCAAGGTCGACCTGTCGAAGGTGGGGTTGCCGATCCAGTGCGTGATTGAGTTGCGGTTGACCAATCATGGGAGCCAGAAGGTTTACGACGCGCTGTCGGAAATTCCCGAGTTGACTGAATGCCATCGGGTGACGGGCGATCCGTGCGTGATCATGCAGGCGGCGGTGGGCTCGATGCCGGAGCTGGAGAACCTGATCAATCGGGTGGCGAAATTCGGGTTCAGCAAGACCTCGATCATCTTGTCGAGCGCGATAGAGCGGCGGGTGCCGTTGGGGCAGTTGGAGGGGAATGGGAAGAGTAGCAACTGAACACGCCGCTCGGCAGCTCGTTCCCACGCTCTGCGTGGGAACGCATCCGGTGACGCTCTGCGTCACGACTTCAAGAGCGGACGCAGAGCGTCCAGGGCGGCATTCCCACGCGGAGCGTGGGAACGATCGCCACGGGCACACTTTTTAGGGCCAGCAAGACGGATCCCTTTCATTTGCAGGACCTTTCCTAGAAAATCCAACCGCCTTGTTTCGGCCGGATCAGGTAGCTAGTCTCGCTCGGTCATCGAACAATCGACGACCGGACGTGCAAGTCCGACTGGCAAGGATATACAGACGCCCTACTCCTCAACGTCCGACGTTATCTGTTATGGCGGCTGTGCGCGGGAGGTCCTCGGATCTGCCGGGTTTTCCTTTGCCCCGGTCTTGCACACCTGCGTACAGCTGCCACCTTCATTCGCGTGCAAGCGAACGGTGATAGCTTCTTACCTCAAAGGAGTTCCACCATGGTCAAAGTCACCCCCGATCCACCAGAATTTTGCAGCGACAGCCCGCTCACCCGCCGCGCCATCGATTACTACCTCAAAGCCTCCGCCCCGGACGGCGCACCGTTCGTGCTGAACGACAACATGAGTTTCGAAGACGCCCTGGCACGGGCGGCCGATTTGCTGCATTGCGCCGTGGCAACCGCACAGATACCCGGCGAGCCGATGAACGGGCAGCAGCGGGCGGTGATGCATTTGGTGGAGATGGCGAAGGTGGTGGTGGATCGGTCGCTGGACTGCTTACAGCCTCGATAACACCGCAAAACTAATGTGGGAGCGGGCTTGCTCGCGAATGCGGTGTGTCAGTCAGCGCATGTGTTTGCTGATACTCCGTATTCGCGAGCAAGCCCGCTCCCACATTTGGATCTTTGTCATGTTGAAGATGGAGTTCCGCTCAAGCGACTTAGAACCCGCGATGCTTCTTCAGATGATCATTGATCTTCGCCGCCGGAACCTTCTGCAAGCTGCACAGCAATTCGTGTGACAACTCCCGCAACCCGTGGGTGCGACGCAGTTCCTCGGCCAGGTGAGCGGTAAGGTTCGCCGCCATCTCCGCGTCCGCCATCGCCCGGTGGGCCTTGCCGGTGTGGGGCAGTTGGGCAAACGAGGTCAGGGTACCCAGCTTGTGGTTCGGCGCCGCCGGCATCAAGCGTCGCGCCAGCAGCAACGAACAGGCAAATTTCTGCAAACGCGTACGCCGGATCAACCCCAGCTCGAAATCCCAGAACTTCTGGTCAAACGCGGCGTTGTGGGCCAGCAGCGGCGTGGTGCCGACAAACTCGTTCACCTCGTTCATCACCCGCTCCGCCGACGGTGCGGTGCGCAGCATGGCGTTGCTGATGCCGGTCAGTTGCTCGATAAACCCCGGCACACGCACACCAGCGTTCATCAGGCTCTGGTAGCGGTCCACGATCTGGCCCTGCTCCAGGATGACCACGGCGATTTCCGTGGCCCGGCAGCTGCTGCTCGGCTGGATGCCGGTGGTTTCAAAGTCGATGACCGCTATACGTTCCAAACCTGTTCCAACTCCGTCAAAAATCTATTTAAGCAGCAACGCGCCTTCGATCGGCACGTAGCGGCTGGCGGCGCGTATCAATGAGTTGGCCGTCAGCCCCGGCACGCCGTAGGCCACGGCTTCGACGCCGTGCTTGCTGATGATGCGGTCCAGCAGCATGTCGAAATCACCGTCGCCGGAGGCCAGCACCACTTCGTCGACATGGGCGGCGGCGTCCATGATGTCGATGGTGATGCCCACGTCCCAGTCGCCCTTGGCCGAGCCGTCGCTGCGCTGGATGTAAGGCTTGAGCTTCACGGTAAAACCCAGGTTGCGCAGGATCTGCTGGAACTGCTGTTGCTTGCTGTCGCCACGGTCGATGGCATAGGCATACGCCTCGACAATCTGCCCGCGCTGGCTGATGTCAGCCCACAGGGCGGCGTAGTTGAAGTGACAGCCGTACGCCTGGCGCACGGTGTAGTAGAGGTTTTGTACATCGGCGAACACGGCTATCTTTTTCACCGCAAATCCTCATGACACGCGCATGGACCCCGGACTCAAGGGCCCGGAAAGGTTGCCAGTATGCCAGCCACAAGGGAGTTTCCGAGAAAAATCAGCCCGGGGCGACGAAGCGCCCCGGTTGAGTGTGGGTCAGACGAAGGAATCGTCGTCGCCAAAGGAGGAGGAGTCGTCGGAATAGTCGTTGTCGGCGAAGCTGTCGGAGGCGTTGTCGCTGCCCCAGCTGTCGTTGCCGGCATATTTCTGGTCGTCGTTGCCCCAGTTGCCGTTGTCGCTGGCCGGGGCCGGCTCTTCGCGGATGATCTCTTCAACCACTTGCGGTTGTTGCGAGTTGTGGCTGAACAGGCTGCTGATGCCTTCTGCCAGCATCACACCACCGGCCACGCCAGCTGCGGTTTTCAGGGCGCCGCCGAGGAAACCGCTGCCAATCGGCGCTGCGGGTGCCTGTTGGGGCTGCTGATAGTTCTGCTGGGGAGCACCGTAGTTCTGCTGCGGCGCAGGTTGCCCGCCAAACGACGGACGCGCCGGTTCACGCCAGCCACCGCCCGACGACGCAGGTGCGCTCTGGGTCGGCTGCGGGTCACGGGAACCGCCGCCGAAAATGCTCGACAGGAAACCGCCACTGCTCGGTGCAGGCTGCGCCGCCTGGGACCTGGCCTGTTGCAGTTGGTCCTGCAACTCCTGGATCTGCTGGGCCTGCTGCTTGTTCTGCGCATCGAGGCTCTTGATCGCGTGCTCTTGCACCAGAATCGACTGGGTCATGTAGTACGCAGCGGCCGGTTGGCGAGTGACGTGTTCCTTGATCCGCGCTTCAGCCTGGGCGTCGCGGGGGGCTGAGTCCGTTTCGGCTTGCTGCAACCGTGAAAACAGTCCGTCGATCAGGGTTTGTTCTTCGCTGTTCATGGCGACCTCGTTAGATTGCCGGTAGAAATCTTCGCCTTGCGCACGATGTGCAAGGTACAACCCAGTTATGGGGCTGTTGCTGATTGTTTCAATGGTCTTTACGCAAGGTTTACGTTTGCTTGCATCTGCTCATGATCGGTTAAAGTAACGCCCTTGCTTTTCGGCCTGTGAAGACCCTGATGAATCCGTTAGACGTATTGCGCGACTCCTTCTTCTTTTTCAAGCGCAACCTGGGCGCCATCGTGCAGTTGTGCCTGCCACTGGTGATCCTCGAAGCCCTGCTGCAACAGGTGCTCGACCACACGCTCGGCCCAGATGCGTTTCCCGGTTACAGCGTGGTGATCGGGCTGCTGGTGTACCCGCTGTACACCGGCGCACTGATCCTGTTCCTCGACGCCCGCACGCGGGGAGAATCGCCGCGCACCCTGGATGTGCTGGCCATGGCCCTGACCCTGTGGCCGCGCTTTGCCTTGCTGACGGCAATCAGCACGCTGCTGATCCTGCTGGGCCTGTCGCTGTATTTCCTGCCCGGCCTGTGGCTGATGGTGGTGCTGGCTTTCGCCGAATACCTGCTGGTGCTGCGGGGCATGTCGGCGTTGTCGGCCATGAAGGAAAGCCTGCGCCTGACCCGTGGGCATTTCTGGCGGATCCTGGTGTGCCTGCTGTGCGTGATGACCCCGCTGTGGTTGCTCAAGGGCGCCAGCGTGGCGGTCTATCCGGACCCGAACCCGCTGCTGGGCCTGCTGATCGACAGCGCACAAAGCTTCCTGCAACTGTTCACCAGCGTGGTGTTGTTCCGCCTGTTCATGTTGATTGGTGGCGACGCCGACGCGCGGTGATATGCTCCGGGCCTGTCCTGCAACGCCATAAGCCGAGCCGATGACCCGACTACTGCGCATTACCTTGCTGGGCCTGCTGATCCTCGCGGCCCTGCTGACCGGCTTGATCTACAGCCTGACCTGGCGCCCTGCCGACAAGGAAACCCTGCCCATCCGCTGCGTCGCGCCCCGTGCGCCGACCCTGCTGCCTGGGCAGGCGCTAAAGGTCATGACCTGGAACGTGCAGTACCTGGCGGGCAAGAACTACGTGTTCTGGTACGACACCCCGGACGGCAGCGGCCCGGACGACCGCCCGACCGTTGAAGACATGGCTTCAAGCCTCGACGAAGTGGCGCGGGTGATCCGCGACGAGCAGCCCGACATCCTGCTGTTGCAGGAAGTCGACGAAGGCGCCAAGCCTTCCAGCTACCAGGACCAACTGGCCTTGCTCCAGGAGCGCCTGGCCGACCTCTACCCGTGCAGCGCCCAGGCCTTCGACTGGAAAGCCGACTTCGTGCCCGACCTGCATATCTTCGGCAGCGTCGGTCGCAAGCTGGTGACCATGAGCCGCTACCAGATCGAACACGCCGAGCGCCTGCAATTGCCGGTAGCACGCGCCAACCTGATCAGCCGTCAGTTCCAGCCCAAACCTGCGTTATTGCTGACCTACCTGCCGTTGAGCGATGGCGGCCAGCTGGCCGTGCTCAATACTCGCCTGGACGGCGCGGCCCCCGGGCACAACGCCGTGCTGGAACAGGTGCAGGCGACCGTCAAGCTGGTGGATAAATTCGAGAGCCGCGGCACGCCATGGCTGATGGGTGGGGATTTCAACCTGATGCCGCTGGGACAGTTCCTGCGCCTGGACCCCGGCAAGCGCGGGCAATACTCGCCGGACAGTGAGCTGCACCTGCTGTGGGAAAAGTACCCGATGATCCCGAGCAACAGCCAATCCAGCGGGATTGACCGGGACCAGTGGCTGACGTATTTCCCGAATGACCCAACCGTAGAGGGGCCGGACCGTACGCTGGATTACCTGTTCCACAGCTCGCGCATCAAGAAGGTTGAGAGCAAGGTGCGCCAGAGCGATACGGTGCGTATCTCCAATCATTTGCCGGTGATTGCGCGGTTCCTGTTGCCCGCCGCGCAGTAAGCCACGCGGCAAAACAGTGTGGGAGCTGGCTTGTGTGGGAGCCGGGCTTGCCCGCGATGCAGGCACCTCGGTCTATCCGACAGACCGAGGTGATGCCATCGCAGGCAAGCCAGCTCCCACATTAGATCTGCGATGTACTTACTTTCTCGGCTTGATCCGGGCAGTCGGTTCAGCAATCAACGGATCATCCGGCCAGTAATGCTTCGGATACCGCCCCTTCAAATCCTTCTTCACCTCGGCGTAAGTACTGCGCCAGAAGTTCGCCAGGTCCTGCGTCACCTGCACGGGCCGTCTGGCCGGCGACAACAGGTGCAGCTTGACCACCTGCCGCCCGCCGGCAATCCGTGGGGTGTCCGCCAGCCCGAACAATTCCTGCAAGCGCACCGCCAGAATCGGCGGCTGCTCGCTGTAGTCCAGCCGCACCGACGAGCCCGACGGCACCTTCAGATGGTGCGGCGCCAGCTCGTCCAACCGCGCCGGCAACGGCCACGGCAGCAGGTTATGCAGGAAGCTGGAAATATCCAGATTGGCGAAATGGCTCAGGCGCGACACCTTGCCCAGGTAAGGCATCAACCAGTGTTCCAGGCTGGCAAGCAAGGCGCTGTCGCTGACATCCGGCCATTCACTGGCCTTGCCGCTATCCAGACCACGCAGCAGCATCACCCGCGCCTGCCATTGGCGCAGCTCCGGGGTCCAGGGCAGCAGTTCCAGGCCTTTGCGCCGCACCAGGTTGACCAGCGCCTGGCTGCGGGCGGATTCGTCGAGGCCGGTCAGCGGCTCGCGGCTGAGCACCAGTTCGCCGACCTTGCGCTGGCGTTCGGCCCGCAGCACGCCCTCGCGTTCGTCCCAATCGAGTTGGTCGACATTGCGCACCTGTTCGGCCAATACCGAGTCGAACAACGCCGGATCAAAATCCGCCGCGAGGTAAATCCGTTCTTCACGCTGGCCCTGGCGGCTGCCCAGATCGGCAATCACCAGCCAGGGTTGTTTCATCAGGCTGTCGGCTTCGGCGAACAACGCGGCACGGCCGTTGGCGAGGCGGTATTCGGCACCGCCCGCCCGCCGTTGCTGGGCGACGCGGTCCGGGTAGGCCAGCGCCAGTAAGGCGCCGAGCCAGCGCGGATGATCGGGATCAGCCACCGGCTGCTCTGCCTTGCCTCTTAAATAGCCACGGTACTGCCGCGCCAGTTGCCGGGCACGCTGCACGCCGCCCTGGGTGCCACGGGCCTTTTCTTCACCGGATAACAGGGCCAGGCGGCTGTGCAAATCCGCACCGGCACCACGCAGGATATCGCGCTCACCCAACAGTGCCGCCACGTCACAGGCCATGCTCGCCAGGCCCAGATCCTGACCACGCAGCAGCAAATGAGCGATTCGCGGGTGCGCCGGCAACCCGGCCATTTTCTGGCCGTGGGCGGTCAGCTTGGTATCGCTCAACGCTCCGAGGCGCTCGAGCAAATCCTGGGCCTGTGCATAAGCCGCGGTGGGCGGAACGTCGAGCCATACCAACTGCGTCGGCGCCACGCCCCAGCGGCCCAATTGCAGGGCCAAACCGGAAAGATCCGCCGAGAGAATTTCCGCACTGGAATACGCCGCCAGCCCTTCATGCTGATCCTCGGACCACAACCGATAACACACCCCCGGCTCCAGTCGCCCTGCCCGGCCGGCACGCTGGGTGGCGCTGGCGCGAGAGATGCGCTGGGTGTCGAGACGGGTCATGCCGCTGCCCGGGTCGAAACGCGGGACCCGCGCCAACCCGGCGTCGATCACCACGCGCACGCCGTTGATGGTCAGGCTGGTCTCGGCAATGTTGGTGGCCAGCACCACTTTGCGCTTGCCGGCGGGCGCCGGGTCGATGGCGGCGCGTTGGGCGGCCAGGTCCAGTTCGCCGTGCAGCGGGCATAGCAGCACCTCGGGGTTATCGCCCAGCGCGTCAGCCAATTGCTGATTAACCCGACGAATCTCGGCCTGCCCCGGCAGGAACACCAGCACGCTGCCGGTTTCATCATGCAGGGCTTCAAGGATGGTCTGCACCAACCGCGGTTCGATAAATTCACCGGGCTGGAATGGCCGGCTCCAGCGCATCTGCACCGGGTACATGCGCCCTTCGCTGCGCAGGATCGGCGCGTTGTCCAGCAACCCGGCCAGGCGTTCGCCTTCCAGGGTGGCGGACATCAGCAGGATCTTCAGTGGCTGCTCGTCGCGAAACAGGTCTCGACCATTGAGACTAAGGGCCAGCGCCAGATCGGCGTCCAGGCTGCGTTCGTGGAACTCGTCGAAGATCAACAAACCCACGCCGTCGAGTGCCGGGTCATCCTGCAGGCGCCGAGTGAGGATGCCTTCGGTGACCACTTCAATACGGGTGTTGGGGCCGACCTTATTGTCCAGGCGAATGCGGTAGCCAACGGTTTCGCCGACCTTTTCCCCCAACTCGCTGGCCAGCCTTTCTGCCGCTGCACGGGCGGCGAGGCGGCGGGGCTCGAGCATCAGGATGGTTTGCCCGGCCAGCCAGGGTTCATTCAACAGCGCCAATGGCACCCGCGTGGTTTTACCGGCGCCGGGCGGTGCTTCGAGCACGGCTTCATGGCGCGTCGCCAGGGCGTCACGCAGGGCAGGTAAAACATCATCGATTGGCAACGAATTCATACTGGCTCCAAAGCAGAGCGGCGAGTATAACGGCGAACTGCCGGGTGTCGGTGGTGGTCTCAACGACACGGCCCCGTACTGACTGGAATGCGGTCAAAGGTGGGAGCGGGCTTGCCTGCGATAGCGGTGTGTCAGCCAACACCCCTGATACTGAACCACCGCCATCGCAGGCAAGCCAGCTCCCACACTTGATCATCGTCGCCTTGTAGACTGGCTTATAGTCACTTTCATTATGTTCAAGGAGAGTCCCATGCGTGTTGCTTCCCGTGTCATCGGCGGTGTTCTGGCCGTCACCCTGCTGAGCCAGTTGACGGCCTGCGGCTCGATTTTCTACCCCGACCGCCGGGGCCAGATCGACGGCAAGATCGACCCGGCAATTGCCGTGCTCGATGCGGTCGGCCTGCTGTTCTACGTGATCCCGGGCCTGATCGCCTTTGGTGTCGACTTCGCCACCGGCGCGATCTACTTCGAGCCGGGCAAAACCGCCCAGGTAGCTCCGGAAAAACTCCAGCAAGCCATCGGCGCCGACGGCAAGGTCGATAACGCCAAGCTGCAAACCATCATCCAGAAAGAAACCGGGCGCAATCTGCCGCTGGACGACCCGCGCATGATCCAGTTCAAGGGCAGCGTGCAACAACTCGCCACCCTGGGCCTGCAACCCGCCGCTTAAGGACTGACCCGCCCCATGACCACCAGTCCCGAACACGCCCGGCTGTTGCGCCTGGCCACCCGCGCTTCCGTCGGCGTGGCCTGTGTGCTGATTGTGACCAAGGCCATCGCCTGGTGGCTCAGCGGCTCGGTGAGCATGCTCGCCGGGCTGACCGACTCGCTGCTCGACGGCGTTACCTCGCTGCTCAACTTGCTGGCCGTGCACTACGCGTTGCGCCCGGCGGATGACGATCATCGTTATGGCCATGGCAAGGCGGAATCCCTGTCGGGCATGGCCCAGGCGTTGTTCATCGCCGGCAGTGCGGTGTTGATCGCCTTCCAGGCGTTCCAGCGTTTGCAGCATCCGGAACCTGTGGGCGCGCCATGGCTGAGTATTGGCGTGATCGTTCTGTCCCTGGCGTTGACGGCGGCGCTGCTGATCCTGCAATACCGGGTGATCCGCGAAACCGGCTCCAACGCGATCCGCGCCGACTCGCTGCACTATCGCTCAGACATGATGCTCAACGGCAGCATCCTGGTGGCGCTGGTGCTGGCGGCGTTTGGTTTTCATCAGGTGGACGCCTGGTTCGGCCTGGGCATCGCGGCCTACATTTTGTGGAGCGCCATCCAGATCGCCCGGGAAAGTTTTTCGGTGCTGATGGACGAGGAACTGCCGCCGGATGTCAGCCAGCACATGCTGGAACTGGCGTGCAGTGTGCCCGGTGTACTCGGTGCACATGACTTGCGCACGCGGATTTCCGGCAGCCACTGGTTCGTGCAGTTGCACCTGGAGTTACCGGGGGAATTGAGTTTGTCCGTGGCCCATGGCATCAGCGACCAGGCCGCCGATGCCATCCACAACGCCTACCCGCGAGCCGAAGTGCTGGTGCACGCCGACCCGCAGGAAGTGGTCAAGGGCGCGAAGGCCTAGTACTGCACCTGATAGCCGCGACTGCTCAGGCAGTTGCCCTGGGCCTGGCGGTAGGTTTGCACCACGGCCGGGTCGGGGGCGTAGGTGACGGTCCTTGGGTCAAAGCCACTTTGCTGCACCGCCCAGCGATAGCAGTCGTAACCATCCTGCTGGACCTGCGCCGGTGACTGGCCGTTGGCCGGGTAAGCCACCACGTCATAACCATTGCCCTGGGGCACGGGTTGCGGCGCTGGCGCGGCGGGTGGCGGCTGCACCACAACGTACTGCTGGCTGCTTTCTTCGTAGGTGTAATAGGCACCGGCGGCGAGGAAGAACAGCGCACTGCCCACCCACACTTCCCGCGCGTAGTCGGGCAGGTATTGCACGCGAATCCCGTAAGGCGGCGTTACGACGACATAGCGCGGGCCTTGTGGGCGATACCAGTAGCCACCCGAGAAGAAGTAGTCCTGCCCGCGATACGGCACGCGGTAATTGCGGTCGGGGAAGCGATCGACGATGTAACCCGGACGGTATTGCGGGCCTGGGCCCCAGCCATTGCCGTGCCCGTCGGGGCGGCCTGGCCAGCGGTGATCGTTGGGGTGGTTATTGCCACCGCCGTTACCCCCGTTGAAGCCGGGCCGGCCCGGGCCACCCTGGCCGCCATTGCCGGCCTGCCAATGCTGGTTGCCGTCGTTGCGACGCGGGATGTCCTGGTAATTGCCCTGACGCGGTTCCTGGGTCTGGCGCACGGTATCCGGGCGACCCTGGATCGGCAGGTTATTGGCCGGCTGCGGCGCCGGGTGCGGAGGTTGCTGTTGATTGCCTTGCGGGCGACTTTGCCACTGGCCACCTCCGTTCGGGCGCTCAATGTTCTGGTTCTGCGGCCGTGGCTGATTGTTTTCGAAATGCTGATTCTGCGGACGCGGCTGATTGTTCTCGGGCCGAGGGGCTACAGGGCGCGGTTGACTATTTTGTGGTCGCGGTTGGTTGTTCTGCGGCCGAGGCTGATTATTGCCTGGATGCCCTTCCGGGCCTCTTTCATGCTGACCACCGCCTTCCTGGCGTGGCGGGTCGTCGGCCATCACTTGCGCACCAACGCTCATCATCAGCAAACCAACACCTGCCAAACGCCAGATGCGCTTCATGCTATTCCTCACTGCGGATTAGGGCCTACACGTAAGACTGGAAAACCGGGGCCCGGTTCTGCGAGAGGTTATCAGTCACGAGAACTATTTTCGCAGGCAATAAAAAGGGGCGACCCGTCGGTCGCCCCTTGAGAACTTCGTCCTGGCTCAACGCTTTTGACGTTGGCTCACCTCACGCAGTCTTGTGGACAGTGTGCAGCCCGGGGGCCGGGGCAACCCTGTGGGGTTGGCGGCCGCAGCCGGCCTTATTGGCGGGCTGCAGTGGACTGTATGTCCGGGCAGTGATTCTGTTGATAACTCTACGCCTCGGCCTCGGGCAGATGATTGCGAAGATTGCGTCAATAAACAGTGCTTGCGCAATTTTTAACCCTGGATAGATAATTCACCGCAATAGTTACGACAAAGGCCAGCCCCATGAGCAAACTTGACCGATACGACCTGAGTATTTTGGCGGAATTGCAGCGCGACGCGAGGATCTCCAACCAGGAGTTGGCCGAGCGCATCGGCCTGTCGCCTTCGCCGTGCTCACGCCGGGTCAAGCAACTCGAAGACGACGGCTACATCGCCCGCCAGGTCGCCTTGCTCGACCGCAAGATGCTCGGCCTGAGTCTCACGGCCTACGTGCTGATCGGCATGGACCGACACACCCCCGAACGTTTCGAGAACTTCGAAGCGGCCATCCGCACCTTGCCGCAAGTACTCGAGTGCAGCCTGGTGACCGGGATGGACGCCGACTATCAGCTGAAAGTGGTGGTGCCAGACATGGATCACTACCAGAAGCTGCTGCTGGGCCACCTGACCCGCATCGAAGGCGTCACCAGCGTGCGTTCAAGCTTTGTGCTGAACCAGGTGCTCAACAGCACCGAGCTGCCGCTGACCCACCTGCGCACTTAAGACCAGCGCGGAACAAATGTGGGAGCGGGCTTGCTCGCGAATGCGGTGTGCCAGGCACCGAATGTGCTGACTGATCCACCGCATTCGCGAGCAAGCCCGCTCCCACATTTTGACTGTGTTCCCGCAGGGTGGTAAGTCTGCGGCAGACCGACGCAGGTCAATGTCGCGCCGATTGCCCTGGCGTATAATCGGCGCCCTGCCCCAGCCGGAAACGACCCGATGAACTCGATTGATCCCGCCGTGTTTGAAGAATGGATGATGACCGGCCTGGTCAGCATCCTGATCATTTTCATGGGCTTTATCGTCTGGGACTTGGCGAAGAAATCCAAGGCCGGGCGCTTTGGCTCGATGATCCTGTTCTTCGTGCTGGGCCTGGGCGTTGCCGCGTTCATCATCAAGAGCGTGGTGATCGGCCTGATCGAGTCCGGCGCCTTATAAGCGCGCCGGCACTTCTTTCCATTGGCCTTGGTCCAGGCCGTCGATTGACCAGTCACCAATCCGCACCCGCACCAGACGCAGCGTCGGCAACCCCACTGCCGCCGTCATGCGCCGCACCTGGCGGTTACGCCCTTCACGAATCACCAACTCCAGCCAATGGGTCGGCACGCTTTTGCGAAACCGCACCGGCGGGTTACGTGGCCACAGTTGTGGCTCGTCCAGTTGCCGGGCTTCGGCGGGCAGGGTCATGCCGTCGTTGAGCTCCACACCGTCGCGCAGGCGTTGCAGCTGTTCCTCGGTCGGCTCGCCTTCCACCTGCACCCAATAGGTTTTGGCTAATTTGTGCTTGGGGTCCGCGATGCGCGCCTGCAATTGGCCGTCGTTGGTCAGCAGCAACAGGCCTTCACTGTCACGGTCCAGGCGCCCGGCCGGGTAAATGCCGGGGATGTCGATGAAATCCTTGAGGGTCGCCCGCCCGCCTTCATCGCTGAATTGGGTCAGCACATCGAAGGGTTTATTGAACAGGATCAACTTGGGATCGGCCGGTGGCGCCTTGGCGACACGACGCGGGGCTGACGAGGTTTGCGGACTTTTCACACCGGGGCGGCGGGAAACAGGACGGGCAGGACGGGACATGGCAAAGGAACATCTAACGGTCAGGACCGACAATGCTAGTGGCCTGACCGTTAAATAACCATCCCAACCGTTTAGCGAAACGGCGGCTCGTCGAAGCTGCGCAGTTTGCGCGAGTGCAGCGAGTTGAGTTCGGTGCGCAACAGATCCACCGCCTCGATGCCGATCTTCAAGTGCTGGCTGACCGCACGCTCATAGAACGCGTTGGCCGATCCCGGCAGCTTGATCTCGCTGTGCAGCGGTTTATCCGACACACACAGCAACGTTCCGTACGGCACCCGCAGGCGGTAGCCCTGGGCGGCGATGGTGCCGCTTTCCATATCCACGGCCACGGCGCGGGACAGGTTGATCAGCGGACGTTCCTGGGCCCAGCGCAGCTCCCAGTTGCGGTCGTCGTAGGTCAGCACGGTGCCGGTGCGCAGGCGTTTTTTCAGCTCTTCGCCTTTCTCGCCGGTGACGTTGGCCGCGGCTTGCTGCAAGGCCATCTGCACTTCGGCCAGGGCCGGGATCGGAATGTTCGGCGGCACTACCCGGTCGAGAATCCCGTCGCGACGCATGTAGGCGTGAGCCAGCACGTAGTCACCGATGGTCTGGGATTGACGCAGCCCGCCGCAGTGACCAATCATCAGCCAGCAATGCGGACGCAATACGGCGAGGTGGTCGGTGATGTTCTTGGCATTGGACGGGCCGACGCCGATGTTCACCAGGGTCACACCATGGCCGTCGCTGGCCTGCAAGTGGTAGGCCGGCATCTGATAACGGTGCCAGACCACGCCGGCAGCAATGGCAGACGCCTCGCCGTGGTCCATGCTCTTGTCGATGATCACATTGCCCGGCAGCACCATGCGGATAAAGCGCGGGTCGCTGCGCAACTGTTCCAGGCCATGCACGATGAACTGGTCAACGTAGCGGTGGTAGTTGGTCAGCAAAATCCACGGCTGCACATGGCGCCAGTCGCTGCCGGTGTAGTGCACCAGGCGGCGCAGGGAGAAGTCGACGCGGGCGGCATCGAACAATGCCAATGGCAGCGGGTCGGTGTTTTCCCAGTCGTACAGCCCGTCGGCGATGCCATCGGTGGCGGCAGACAGGTCGGTACTCGGGAACACCCGCGCCAGCGTGGCGGCAGTTACACCGGAGCCGGCCAGTTCGTCACCCTGCTCCACCACGTACGGGTAGGGAATGTTCTGCTGGCTGACGCCCACTTCCACCGTCACGGTGAAGTCGTGCATCAACGGCACCAGTTGCTCCAGCAGGTATTTGCGGAAGGCCGACGGATGGGTGACGGTGACGCTGTAGGTCCCCGGCAACTGAACCTTGGCATACGCCCGGGTGGTCTGTGGGACTTCGCCCTGCACCAGGTAGGTCAGGCGCAGTTCCGGGTAGCGAAACATCGCACGTTGTTCGGCGTCGGGTTCGACGCGGTCTTTGAGGTAGCGCTTGAGGGCTTGATTGAGCGCGCCAGTGGCACGCTCATGGAGAGCCGCCAGCCGATCCACGGCTTCTTCGGCGGTTTGAACGACAACAAAAGCTTCGGTCACGGTAAGCATCCTGTGTTCTGACTTGCAGGCCTTCATCTTGCCTGTATCCCTGGCGCACTGGAACACCGGAATTGGAATGCGATCAATAATGTGGGAGCGGCGGTGCGACGATTCGACTTGCTCGCGAAAGCGGTAGGTCAGTCAGCACATGTATTGGCTGATCCACCGCCTTCGCGAGCAAGCCCGCTCCCACATTTTGACCGTGTTTGTTCAGGAAAAAGGAGGTGTCGAGCGCGCGACAATCGCTTCCACATTCACACCCCGCGGCAAGGTGCCATAGACCCGGCCCGACGACTCGCCCAGTCGGCTGGCGATAAAGCCATCACTCACACTGGCATTGCCCGCCTCCAGCAGCAGCTTGGCCTGCAACGCCACCGCAATGTCCTCGGTCAATTGCCGGGCACGGTATTGGATGTCCTGAGTGTCCATGAACGCCGACTTCAACTGCTCGATATGCCGCGCCAGGTGCTTGTGGCCATGACCATCCCCCAGCTCGACAAACAGCGCCTCCAATACGCCCGGTTCTTTGGACAGGGCCCGCAGCACATCCAGGCACTGCACATTGCCGGAACCTTCCCACGTCGAGTTGACCGGCGCCTCACGGTACAAGCGCGGCAGGATACTGTCCTCGACATACCCCGCACCGCCCATGCACTCGGCGGCTTCGTTGATCATCGCGGGCGCGCGCTTGCAGATCCAGTACTTGCCCACCGCCGTCACCAGCCGGGCGAATTTGGCTTCCTGTTCGTTATCCGGATGGTCCAGCGCGCGCCCCATACGCATGCTCAAGGCCAGGGACGCCTCGCTTTCCAGGGCCAGGTCGGCCAGCACGTTCTGCATCAACGGTTGCTCGCTGAGCACCCGGCCACCTACCAGGCGGTGAGCGCAATGATGGCTGGCCTGGGTCAGCGCCTGGCGCATCAGGGCGCTGGAGCCGACCATGCAATCGAAGCGGGTCATCGCCACCATCTCGATGATGGTCGGTACGCCGCGCCCTTCTTCACCGATCATCCAGGCCAGCGCGCCACGAAACTCCACTTCGCTGGAAGCGTTGGAGCAGTTGCCGAGCTTGTTTTTCAGGCGCTGGATGTAGAACTCGTTGCGGGTGTCATCCGGGCGGTGCCGGGGCAGCAGGAAGCAGGTCAGGCCCTTGTCGGTCTGGGCCAGGGTGAGGAAGCCATCGCACATCGGCGCCGAACAGAACCACTTGTGCCCCACCAGCTCATACGCCTGGCCCGGGCCGCCAGCGCCCACCGGGTAAGCGCGGGTGGTGTTGGCGCGCACGTCGGTGCCACCCTGTTTCTCGGTCATGGCCATGCCGATGGTGGCGCCGGCCTTGTGGGCGATGCCGACGTTGCGCGGGTCGTATTCGGTGGCGAGGATTTTCGGCAGCCAGGTTTCAGCCAGGTCTGGCTGCAGGCGCAGGGCCGGGACGCAGGCGAACGTCATGGTCAGCGGGCAGCCGGTACCGGCTTCGGCCTGGCTGTGCAGGTAGGTCATCGCCGCGCGGGCCACATGGGCGCCGGATTGCGGATGGGCCCACGGCAACGACGGCAGGCCGTGTTCGACGGCGGTGCGCATCAGTTCGTGGTAGGCCGGATGAAACTCCACCAGGTCGATGCGATGGCCAAACCGGTCATGGCTGTTGAACACCGGTTTGTTCTGGTTGGCCAGGAACCCGGCTTCCATCAGCGGCCCGCCCGCCAGCGCACCATAGGTATCGATGCGTTGCTCGGCCCAGCCGGCGCCGAAGCGCCGGGACCAGTCTTGCAGCGGCAAGTCGATACGGTACAGATTGGTGCCGTCCAGGGACGGTGGCTGGTTGGTGACGTCGTGGGTTTCGGCGAACTGGTGCAGGTGCATGACGGGCCTCCTGAAAAAAGGCCACGTTCATTGAGGCCTGAATTTCAGTTAAGCACCGTCACCCGGGTTAAAAAAGTGGCATAAACGCCTAATTGGCGGCGCTTTCACCCTCAACCATATGCAACAACCGCAGTTGCAGCACCCGTTGCAGGGCCTCGAAACGTACCGGTTTGGCCACTCGGTCGGTGATACCCACGCCGTGGCAGCGCTCGCGTTCCGGGGCTTGTAACGAGGTGCTCAAGGCGATCACCGGCAGCTCACCACAGCCGGGCAACGCACGGATCTGGCAGCACAGCGAAAAGCCGCCCTCGGGCACATCCAGCAACACTGCGTCGAAGGTTTGGCTCTGCAGCAACGCCAGGGCGGCCGGCCCATTGTCGACGGTTTTCACCCGATAACCGAGCTTGAGCAACATGCCGCGCACCACCAGTTGCGCCACGCTGTTGTCGTCCACCAGCAGCACCGTGCACTCCTGCGGCGTGCGTTGCGCCTGCGGTACTCGCCGCACGGCAGCCGGTTCTGGCTGGACGGGGCTGACTGCAAGTTCCAGCTGGAAGCGACTGCCGCGCCGCGGCTCGGAATTGTGGGTGAGGCGCCCACCGAGCAACTCGATCAATTGCCGGCAGATCGCCAGGCCAATGCCCATGCCGCCGTATTGGCGAGTGGTCGAGCCATCGAGCTGGAAGAAGCGCTGATACAGGGTCGCCTCATCGAGGTAGGCGAAGCCGATGCCGGTGTCAGTGACAATGAAGGTCAGGCGCAGCGTTCCGTCCGCCTGGGGCACACCGACCACCCGCACACGCACCGAGCCCTCGTGGGTGAACTTGAAGGCATTGTCCAACAGGCAATCCAGGCATTGCGCCAGCTTGCCAGGATCACCGTTGATGCGGTCCGGCAGGTCTTCTGCCAGATCAATGGAGAACGCCAACCCTTTGTTCTGGGCGCTGGCCGCGAACTGCTGGCGCAAGGTGTCGAGCAGCCCACGCAGGCTGAACACTTGGGGTTGCGGGCTGAGGCGCCCGGCCTGCAATTCGGTGAGGGTGAGGATGCCATTGACCATGCGCATCATCTCGCGGGCCGCACCGGAGGCGGTTTGATGGTACTGCGCGAGGTCGCCTGGCAGCGGCTCGGTCTGCATCAATTCCAGGGAGCCGATCACACCGTTCATCGGCGTGCGCAGCTCGTGGGTCAAGGTGGCGAGGAATTCATCCTTGAGCTGGTTGCTGTGGGCCAGTTGCGTGTTGAGCACTTCGAGTTTCTGGCTGGCGTCGAACAGGATTTGCGCCTGTTGCTCGCGCATCGAATTGATCCGGTCGGCCAGCGCCAGGGACAGCAAGGCCACTTCCAGTGCCGAGCCGATCTGGCTGGCGTACATCGTGAGGAACACATTGGGCAGGTAGCCCAGCACCATCATCGTATTGACTACACCGCCCAGCAGGAACGCGGTCCAGGCGATGATGAAGTATCGCGCCATGCGCTGGCCGCAATACCAGGCCTTGATGGCCGCGACGAAGATGGTCACGGTAAAGACCAGCGCCAGGGCGGTGGCCAGGCGCAGCGCCAGCGCATAACTGGTGAACAATGCCAGCACCATCACCACCCCGCCGCTGACCGCCAGGGCCAGCAACAGCCGGTTGATCCAGCGACTGTAAAGCGCGGTGTGCAGGAAACTGCGGGCAAAGAGGCTGCCGAACAGCGCCGCCGAACCGATCAGGAAGGGCACCGCCGCGTTCGCCCACCACGGGTTATTCGGCCAGAAATACTGCACGGCCACACCGTTCACCGACAGCTGATACAGGCCGAACGAGGCGATATAGAGGATGTAATAGAGGTAGCTGGTGTCGCGCACGCTCAGGTAGATGAACAGGTTGTAGATCAGCATGCCGAGCAACACGCCGTAGATCACACCCAGCACGTACAGGCGCAATGGCTGTTCTTCGAGGTACGCAGTGGTGGACCAGAGGGTCAGCGGTGCCTGGATCGAGCCCTGGCTTTGCAGGCGCAGGTACAGGGTTTCCTGCTGGCCAGGGACGAAGTCGAGCTTGAACAGGTAGTTGCTCTGGCGGATTTCACGGCTGGAAAACGGCAGGATGCTGCCGGTGCGCGACACCAGTCGATAGTTGCCGACACTGTCAGGCTCGTACAGCTCCAGTTGGTTCAGCGGCGGGTAAGCCAGTTCCAGCAGCCAGCGGCGCGGGGCATCCGGGCGCTGTGCACGGTAATGCAAATCAACCTTGAGCCAGAACACCGAGCGCGAATAGCCGGCATTCAATGTGGCTTTGTCGTGGGTCTTGAAACGACTGGCGAGGACCGGCGAGCTGATATCGCCAATGGTCAGGGCGCCACTGGGGTCCTCAAGGACTTGCATCACTTGGCCCAGGGGCAACCGCGTGGTGGTCTCGTTGAACTCGACTGCGCCGGCCAGCATCGGCAGCCCGGTCAACAGTAACATCAGCAAATAGCGCATAGAGCCCCAGCGTGACCTGTCCGGTTATGTCAAAAGCCTCCATTCCTTTTGAGCAGACGTAAACCGGCGATACAGTTATTGGTTTGAATCCACTCTAGCATAGCCATTACAGGCCAAAAGACACCATTGAAATAATTTTTTGAAAGGCTCTAGAGCGGGCATTACAGGGCATTTGACCTGTATTTCACGATGATAGCAAACAGCCACTTCCGCCGTCCCCTCCGCTAAAAATTCAACCATCGCCCGACAGCCACCCAAAAAGCGTTTGGTGGTAAGCTCGCGCACCATGAATATCTACAGCTCTCGCCCCGTTGTCCTCTGTCTCTCCGGCCATGATCCCAGTGGTGGCGCCGGCTTGCAGGCAGATATCGAAGCCCTGCTCGCCCAGGGCTGTCATGCGGCCCCGGCCGTCACCGCGCTGACTGTGCAGAACACCGTCAACGTCAGCGATTTCCGCGTGCTGGATCGCGAGTGGGTGCTGGCCCAGGCCAACGCCGTGCTCGGTGACTCCGAAGTGGCCGCGGTGAAACTGGGCATGCTCGGTTCCCTGGAGATGGTCGACACCGTGGTCGAACTGCTCAAGGCGCACCCGCATTTGCCGGTGGTCTGCGACCCGGTGCTGCGTGCCGGCGGCGGCGGCAGCCTGGGCAAGGACGAGGTCGGCTACGCCATGCGCGAGCGGCTGTTGCCGCTGTCGCTGATCGCCACCCCCAACCTGCCTGAAGCACGCATCCTCGCCGAATTGCCCGAGGGCACGGCGGACGAATGCGCAGCGAAACTGCTGCCGTTCATCAAGCACCTGCTGATCACCGGCGGCCATGGCGACGAGCACGAAGTGCACAACCGCCTCTACAGCCGCGACGGCACGCACCAGACCTTTACCTGCCAGCGCCTGCCCGGCAGTTACCACGGTTCGGGCTGCACCCTGGCCAGCGCGCTGGCCGGTCGGTTGGCACAAGGCGAAGGGTTGGTCAGCGCGGTGCAATCGGCCCTCAACTACACTTGGCGCACCCTGCGTGACGCTGAACAACTCGGCCAGGGGCAATTCGTGCCTCGTCGTCTGCCGTTGGATTTCTGCTCGTAACACCAAGAGGCCTGCCCGATGAAACTACGTGGCCTTTATGCCATTACCGACAGCCAACTGTTGGCCGGCAAGTTCCTGGCCTACGTCGAAGCGGCGTTGGACGGTGGCGTGACCCTGCTGCAATACCGCGATAAAAGCAGCGACGAAGCGCGCCGCCTGCGGGAAGCCGAAAAACTGCGGGAGCTGTGCTCGCGCTACAAGACCCAACTGATCATCAACGATGACGCCGAACTGGCCGCACGCCTCGGCGTCGGCGTGCATCTGGGCCAGACCGACGGCCCGCTGACCCCGGCCCGTGCGCTGCTCGGTTCCAAGGCGATCATCGGCTCCACCTGCCACAGCCAGATCGAACTGGCCGAGCAGGCTGCCCGCGAAGGTGCCAGTTATGTAGCCTTCGGCCGCTTCTTCAATTCCAACACCAAGCCCGGCGCGCCGGCAGCCACCGTTGAACTGCTGGCCCAGGCCCGCGCGCGGTTGCACCTGCCGATCTGCGTGATCGGCGGCATCACCCTGGAAAACGCCGAGCCGCTGGTGGCCCACGGTGCCGACTTGCTGGCAGTGGTCCACGGCCTGTTTGGTGCCGACAGCACCCAGGAAGTCACGCGCCGCGCCCGCGCTTTCAACGATCTTCTAAAATCTTGAATTCAGAGAACACGATCATGTCCCGTTCCGAAACCCTGTTTGCCAATGCCCAGAAACACATCCCCGGCGGTGTGAACTCTCCCGTGCGAGCGTTCAAGAGCGTTGGCGGCACCCCACTGTTCTTCAAGCATGCCGAAGGCGCCTACGTCACCGACGAAGATGACAAGCGCTACGTCGACTACGTGGGTTCGTGGGGCCCGATGATCCTCGGCCACAGCCATCCGGAAGTACTGGACGCGGTGCGCCAGCAGTTGCAACACGGCCTTTCCTATGGCGCACCGACCGCCATGGAAACCGAGATGGCTGACCTGGTGTGCTCCATCGTGCCCTCCATGGAGATGGTGCGGATGGTCAGCTCCGGCACCGAAGCCACCATGAGCGCGATTCGCCTGGCCCGTGGGTTTACCGGCCGCGACAGCATCATCAAGTTCGAAGGCTGCTACCACGGCCACTCCGACAGCCTGCTGGTCAAGGCCGGTTCCGGTGCGCTGACCCAGGGCGTACCGAGCTCCGCCGGGGTGCCGGCCGCGTTCGCCAAACACACCCTGACCCTGCCGTTCAACGACATCGCTGCCGTCGAGCAGATGCTCAGCGAAGTCGGCCAGGAAGTGGCGTGCATCATCGTCGAGCCGGTGGCCGGCAACATGAACTGCGTGCCGCCGGCGCCGGGCTTCCTGGAAGGCCTGCGGGAACAGTGCGACAAGCACGGCGTAGTGCTGATTTTTGATGAAGTGATGACCGGCTTCCGCGTTGCCCTCGGCGGCGCCCAGGCTTACTACGGCGTCACGCCGGACCTGAGCACCTTCGGCAAGATCATCGGCGGCGGCATGCCGGTGGGCTGCTTCGGCGGCAAGCGCGAAATCATGCAACACATCGCGCCGCTGGGCCCGGTGTACCAGGCAGGCACCCTGTCGGGTAACCCGCTGGCCATGGCCGCCGGCCTGACCACCCTGCGCCTGATCAGCCGCCCGGGCTTCCACGCCGAGCTGACCGACTACACCACGCGCCTGCTGGACGGCCTGCAACAGCGCGCCGATGCCGCCGGCATTCCGTTCGTGACCACCCAGGCGGGCGGCATGTTCGGCCTGTACTTCAGCGGCGGCGACGACATCGTCACCTTCGACGATGTGATGGGCAGCGATGCCGACCTGTTCAAGCGCTTCTTCCACCTGATGCTGGAAGGTGGCGTGTACCTCGCCCCGAGCGCTTTTGAAGCCGGCTTCACCTCGATCGCCCATGGCGACGCCGAGCTGAAACTGACCCTCGATGCTGCCGAACGCGCCTTCGCCGCCTTGAAATAAGCGGCGCAAAAATCCGACGTCGCCCCTGGCGGCGTCAGATTTGCTACTTTGCTTACAGGCATTTCCGTCTTTTTTCGAGAATTCACCTGCAATCCGGCAGATAACTTGCCCACGCAGCAGAAAAACGAGTAAAGACTTTGTAAGCAGGTGCCTGCTTATTTCATAATGCGCGCTTATTGGATCCCCCCGTGGGTCCCGCGCCCCGTCAGAGGTAAGTCGATTCCCATGAAACGCACCGGCCGCACCCTGGTTCTGGGCTGCCTGTTGCTCCTTCAGCCGCTGCTGGCGTATGCCCAGGCAGGCGGCAACTCGTTGTTAATCCCAGCGATGGGTCGTTGCACCCTCAATACCCAGCCGGAAAGCCAGGCCGAAGCCCTGAGCGCGTGCCAGAAACAGGCCGAAGGCGGGGATGCGCAGGCGCAATACGAGTTGGGCGAGTACTTCTACGACAGTAAAAACCCCGCACGCGACCTCAACAAAGCCTTGAGCTACTTCGAGAAAGCCTCGTTGCAGGGCCACGCGCAGGCGCAATTCCAGCTGGGCACCATGTTTTTCCACGGCGAAGGCGTACCGGCCAATAACGTCCAGGCGTACATCGTGCTGAAAATGGCGGCGGTGAACGGCGCCGAAGATGCACTGGACACGGCCGACGAAGTGGCCGAACACATGCAGCGCGACGAACTGGAAGTGGCTACCCAAGTGCTGGGACAGATTTTCCGCAACTACCTGCAGGAACTGCAGAGCGCAGATGGCAGCTCGCCGTTTTCCCCGCTGCCCTGAGTTTTGTAGCGCCTTTACTACCGCCTTCGCGAGCAAGCCCGCTCCCACATTCGACTGTATTCCAAAGGTGGAACTCGGTCGAATGTGAGAGCGGGCTTGCTCGCGAAGGGGTCGGCGCGGTGTTAAGCCTTACTTCTCAGGCATCGGCATCGGAAACGGCATGACATTGCTCATGCCCCGGGCCTCGCTGATTTTCGGCGTGCCCAGGCGCTCGACTTCGTCGATGCGCACGATCGAATGCATCGGCACAAAACTGCGCACCACGCCTTCGAACTGAGCCTTGAGTTTTTCCTCGCCCGGGTCGACGACCAGCTGCGTGCGCTCGCCAAAGACGAACTCTTCCACTTCCAGGAAGCCCCACAGATCACTTTGATAGATCTGCTTGGCGTACATTTCGAACACCTGGCCCTGGTTAAGGAAAATCACCTTGTAGATTGGAGCTTCACGTTTGGTCATGGTGGGCGGGTAACACATCGGGGGATTTAAAAGAGGGCGCGAACTATAGCATGGCGTCCGATGCACAGTGCTAGGAACCTATCGGCATGCCCCCTATAATGCGCGGTTCTTTACCACCAGTTGACGATCCCCATGGCCAAGAAGCTTTACATCGAAACCCACGGTTGCCAGATGAACGAGTACGACAGCTCGCGCATGGTCGATCTGCTGGGTGAACATCAGGCCCTGGAAGTCACCGCTCGCGCTGAAGACGCCGACGTGATCCTGCTCAATACCTGCTCGATCCGCGAGCGGGCCCAGGACCGGGTCTACTCGCAGCTGGGCCGCTGGCGTGAACTGAAACTGGCCAACCCGGACATGGTGATCGCCGTCGGCGGTTGCGTGGCCAGCCAGGAAGGCGCCGCCATTCGCGACCGTGCACCGTACGTCGACGTGGTATTCGGCCCGCAGACCCTGCACCGCCTGCCGGAAATGATCGACGCCGCGCGCATCACCAAGCTGCCGCAAGTCGACGTCTCGTTCCCGGAAATCGAAAAATTCGACCATTTGCCCGAGCCGCGCATCGACGGCCCAAGCGCTTATGTGTCGGTAATGGAAGGCTGCAGCAAGTACTGCACCTTCTGCGTGGTGCCCTACACCCGCGGCGAAGAAGTCAGCCGCCCGTTCGACGACGTGCTGGCAGAGATCATTCACCTGGCCGAGAACGGCGTGCGTGAAGTGACCCTGCTGGGACAGAACGTCAACGGCTACCGTGGCCAGACCCACGACGGGCGCCTGGCGGACCTCGCGGAGTTGATCCGCGTAGTGGCCGCCGTCGACGGGATCGAGCGGATTCGCTACACCACCTCGCACCCGCTAGAGTTCTCCGACAGCCTGATCCAGGCCCACGCCGAAGTGCCGGAGCTGGTCAAGCACCTGCACTTGCCGGTGCAATCGGGCTCGGACCGCATTCTCTCGGCGATGAAGCGCAACCACACCGCCCTGGAATACAAATCCAAATTGCGCAAATTGCGTGCGGCGGTGCCGGGGATCTGCATCAGCTCGGACTTTATCGTCGGCTTCCCAGGGGAAACCGAGAAAGACTTCCAGCAGACCATGAAGTTGATCGAAGACGTAGGCTTCGACTTCTCCTACTCCTTCGTCTACAGCCAGCGCCCGGGCACTCCGGCGGCTGACCTGCTCGACGAAACCCCGGAAGCGTTGAAGAAGGAGCGTTTGAACGCCCTGCAACATCGCCTCAACCAGCAGGGTTTCGAGATCAGCCGACAGATGGTGGGCTCGACCCAGCGCATCCTGGTGACCGACTACTCGAAAAAAGACCCTGGCGAATTGCAGGGCCGGACCGAGAACAACCGGATCGTCAACTTCCGCTGTGATAATCCGACGCTGATCGGGCAGTTCGCCGACGTGCACATCGACGCGGCACAACCGCACTCGCTGCGCGGTTCGCTGGTGTAACAATAATTCGGCCACCGGGAACCAATGTGGGAGCGGGCTTGCTCGCGAAGGCGGTGTATCAGGCAACGAACAGGCTGACTGCCCCATCGCATTCGCGAGCAAGCCCGCTCCCACATTAGAACGGTGCCAGCTTCGGGATATATAAGTGCTTTCGCACGCAGCCTGCTGGCGTTATCCTTGATTTCATCTTAATTGCCCCAGGGCGGCTAAAAACGACCTTGAACGCACCCATAGAACCACATCGTTTTCTCCTCGAGCCCTTTGAGGCTCGCCGTTTCGCCAATCTGTGCGGACAGTTCGACGAGCACCTGCGCCTGATCGAACAACGCCTGAGCATCGAGATCCGCAACCGCGGCAATCAATTCGAGCTGATTGGTGAACCCCAGCACACCACCTCGGCAGAAAACCTTCTGCGCCGCCTCTACCGGGAAACCAAAGGTAGCGAGCTGTCGCCGGAAACGGTGCACCTGTACCTGCAGGAATCCGCCGTGGAGGACCTGGCCAACAACCCGGTAGCCGAAGCCAGCGTCGCGTTGCGCACCAAGAAAGGCATGATTCGCCCTCGCGGCTTGAACCAGCAGCGCTACGTCAAAGAGATCCTGGGCAACGACATCAACTTCGGCATCGGCCCTGCCGGTACCGGCAAGACCTACCTGGCCGTGGCCTGCGCGGTCGACGCCCTGGAGCGCGAGCAGGTGCGACGCATCCTGCTGGTGCGCCCGGCGGTGGAAGCCGGCGAGAAGCTGGGCTTTTTGCCCGGCGACCTGGCCCAGAAGATCGACCCGTACCTGCGCCCGCTCTACGACGCGCTCTACGAGATGCTCGGCTTCGAATACGTGGCCAAGCTGATCGAGCGCCAGGTGATCGAGATCGCCCCGCTGGCCTACATGCGTGGCCGTACGCTGAACAACAGCTTCATCATTCTCGACGAAAGCCAGAACACCACCGTCGAGCAGATGAAGATGTTCCTGACCCGGATCGGTTTCGGCTCCACCGCCGTGATCACCGGCGACGTCACCCAGGTCGACCTGCCCAAAGGCACCAAGTCGGGCCTGGCCCAGGTGATCGACGTACTCAAGGACGTGCCGGGGATCAGCTTCACGCACTTCATGCCCAAAGACGTGGTACGTCACCCGTTGGTGCAGCGCATTGTCGAAGCCTACGAGCGCTTCGAACACCGCGACGACCAACCGGCCAAGGACACTCGCCGCGATGCTTGAGCTTGACCTGCAGCTGGCCACCGAAGCGCCCGCCCCCAGCGAAGAACAGTTCCGCCAGTGGTGCACCCTGGCCCTGCGCCAGCGCACCGCCGACTCGGAGCTGACCATTCGCCTGGTGGACGAGCCCGAAGGCCGTGAACTGAATCACACCTGGCGACAAAAAGACTACGCGACCAACGTGCTGTCGTTTCCCGCCGACGTACCCGATGAGCTGCTGGATATCCCGTTGCTGGGCGACCTGGTGATCTGCGTCGAAGTGGTCGAGCGTGAAGCAAAGGAACAGGGCAAGGAACTTGAGGCCCATTGGGCCCATCTAGTCATCCACGGCTGCTTGCATCTCTTGGGTTACGACCATATAGACGATGACGAAGCCGAAGAAATGGAAGCACTGGAACGAACGTTGCTTGCAGAACTGGGTCATCGTGACCCGTATGCAGACGACGAAATTGCAACTACACCTAACTGAAACAATAAAGGATTTAGAGTAATCGCTATGAGCGAAGACCGATCGAGCAACGGGCAAAAGTCATGGCTGGGGAAACTCACCCAGGCCTTTGCCCACGAGCCGAAAAACCGCCAGGAGCTGCTGGAGCTGCTGCGCGAGGCGCATCAGAACAAGTTGCTGGACAGCGAAGCGCTGGCCATCGTCGAAGGCGCTATCCAGGTCGCTGACTTGCAAGTACGGGACATCATGGTTCCGCGCTCGCAGATGGTCAGCATCAAGGCGACCCAGACCCCTCGGGAATTCCTCCCGGCCGTGATCGACTCGGCGCACTCGCGCTACCCGGTGATCGGCGAAAGCCATGACGACGTCATGGGCGTCCTGCTGGCCAAGGACCTGCTGCCGCTGATCCTCAAGGAGAACGGCGACAGCTTCAACATCAAGGACCTGCTGCGTCCTGCCACCTTCGTCCCTGAATCCAAGCGCCTGAATGTGCTGTTGCGCGAATTTCGTGCGAACCACAATCACATGGCCATCGTGATTGACGAGTACGGCGGTGTAGCGGGTTTGGTGACCATCGAAGACGTGCTGGAACAGATCGTCGGCGACATCGAAGACGAGCACGACGTCGAAGAAGACAGCTACATCAAGCCGCTGCCCAGCGGTGATTTCCTGGTCAAGGCCCTGACGCCGATCGAGAACTTCAACGAGTTCTTCGACAGCGAATTCTCCGACGATGAATTCGACACGGTTGGCGGCCTGGTGATGAGTGCGTTCGGGCACCTGCCCAAGCGTAACGAGACCACCGAGATCGGTGCCTATCGCTTCCGCATCCTGAATGCCGACAGCCGCCGTATTCACTTGATCCGTTTGACACCTATTGCCCGCTAAGGACTGACATGCGCCGTATGATTGCACCCGGCTGGCCCGGTAACTTGCTGGCCGTGGTGGCCGGCGCCATCACCACCCTGGCTCTGGCGCCGTTCGACCTCTGGCCGTTTGCGCTGGTGGCGGCCGGGTTCTTTTATGCGGGATTGCGTGAACTGACACCGCGCCAGGCCTTGTGGCGCGGCTGGTGTTTCGGTTTCGGCCTGTTTGGCGCCGGTACCAGCTGGATCTACTACAGCATCCACCACTTCGGCGGCGCTTCGGTGTTGCTGGCGGGCATGCTGATGCTGGCGTTTACGGCGGCCATTGCCTGGTTCTTTGCCCTGCCCGCCTGGCTGTGGGCGCGCTGGCTGCGCCGCAACGAAGCGCCACTGGCCGATGCCCTGGCCTTCGCGGCCTTGTGGGTTGGCCAGGAAGCGTTTCGCGGCTGGTTCCTCACCGGTTTTCCCTGGCTCTATTCCGGTTACAGCCAGCTCGACGGTCCTCTCACCGGCCTCGCGCCGCTGGGCGGGATGTGGCTGATATCCTTTGCCCTGGCGCTGACCGCCGCACTGATCTGCAACCTGCCGCGTCTGCTGGCGGCTAAGCGCAACCTGTTCATCGGTGCCGGCTTGCTGTTGTTGGTGGCGCCATGGGCCATCGGCCTGGCACTCAAGCATCATGCATGGACCACCCCCGCCGGCGCGCCGCTGACCGTGGCAGCCGTCCAGGGCAACGTCGAACAAAGCATGAAGTGGGACCCGGAGCAGCTCAATGCGCAGCTCGCGCTGTACCGCGACATGAGCTTCAGCTCCAAGCCTGTCGACCTGCTGGTATGGCCGGAAACCGCCGTGCCGGTGCTCAAGGAATCCGTGGAGGGTTACCTGGGCATGATGGGCAAGTTCGCCGCTGACCGGCACACTGCGCTGATCACCGGTGTACCGATC
The DNA here is from genome assembly GCF_013386015.1 of Pseudomonas sp. B6001. Classification (NCBI taxonomy): domain Bacteria; kingdom Pseudomonadati; phylum Pseudomonadota; class Gammaproteobacteria; order Pseudomonadales; family Pseudomonadaceae; genus Pseudomonas; species Pseudomonas sp. B6001. The sequence goes on along the minus strand of NZ_JACAOX010000013.1, from coordinate 131,079 downwards.
CGCCAGGAAGTGCATCACCACAAGCGCTTCTTCAACGGCATCACGGTGGTGGGCGAAGGCGACGGCACCTACCTGAAGCAGAAGCTGGTGCCGTTTGGCGAGTACGTGCCGCTGCAGGACATGTTGCGCGGCTTGATCGCGTTCTTTGACCTGCCGATGTCGGACTTCGCCCGCGGGCCGTCCGACCAGGCTTTGCTGCAAGCCAAGGGCTATCAGATTGCGCCGTTCATTTGCTATGAAGTGGTGTACCCGGAGTTCGCCGCCGGCCTGTCGGCCCGCAGCGATTTGTTGCTGACCATCAGCAACGACACCTGGTTCGGCCGCTCCATCGGCCCGCTGCAACATTTGCAGATGGCCCAGATGCGCGCCCTGGAAGCCGGGCGCTGGATGATCCGCGCCACCAACAACGGCGTCACTGGCCTGATCAACCCGTACGGGCAGATCACCGTGCAGATCCCGCAGTTTGAACGCGGGATTCTCTACGGCGAGGTCGTGCCGATGCACAACCTCACCCCGTATTTGGAATGGCGTTCGTGGCCGTTGATCATCCTGTGCCTTGGCCTGTTTGGCTGGGCGCTGTTGGCGGGCCGGATGTCCAAAACGGTTTAAAAGAAATACTCGGACGACAATGTGGGAGCGGGCTTGCTCGCGAATGCGATCTGTCAGTTAAAGCACCAGTGACTGACACACTGTATTCGCGAGCAAGCCCGCTCCCACATTTGACCTGCGGTATTACCTGTAAAACATCCGGTAACCCACCTGCCCCACAGCTTCATTCAGCAACTGCCCGCTCTGCCATACCGACTTGAACTCCGGCATCCAGCCCCCCAATGGCCGGGCATTGTCCAAACCAAGAAACCCCACTGGCGCCGGAACAACCGTGAACCCGGCCTTTTCGAAGCTCCAGCGCGAGCGCGGCATATGCCAGGCCTGAGTCACGACCACCACACGCTTGATCCCCTGCGGCAGCAGAATCTCGGCACTCATCTGCGCGTTTTCCCACGTGGTACGGCTGCGCTCTTCCTTCCAGCGCACGCTCACGCCAAAGTCATCCTGCATCGATACCGCCATCAACTCCGCCTCGCTGGGCGGTGTGCCGTAGTGCAAGCCGCCGGTGGTCAGCACCGGCAAGCCCGAAGCCTTGGCCAGGCGGGCTGCATAGCGCTGGCGCTCAAGGCCGATACCCGTCGGCTGATCGGAGCCCCACGCCGGATCCCCGCGCTCACGCCCCGAGCCCAACACCACGATGGCATCAGCCCGCTGCGCCAGGGTCGCCCATTCATCACGGGCCAGAGGCGGCTCGGTCTCCAGGGCCTTTGCGCCCCATTGAACCGCCACCGGCAGGCTCATCAGCCACATCCCGCCAAACCCCAGGGCAAAGCACACGGCCGCCAGCCGCGGTCGGCTGCGACGAAACCACCAGGCAAGGGCCAGCAACAGCAACAGGATGCCGGGCGGCAACAACAATTGTTTAATGAAATAGCGAATAGGCATCGGGCATCTCCAAAGATGCCCGAAGCCTAAGGTGTAACGGGGTTAAGCGACAATCTTTACAGGAACAGACGCTGAGAAGGCTACAGATCACTAACGCGGTACTTCACTTGAAACGCACGGACCGGAGTTTTTCCGGGCTGCGACCGGCCGAAAAATCCTTGAGCCATACCACCTTGGCCGATCGCGAAAACTCCTGGGCTGGCGGGGAGGCCATGCCATGGGACGCGCGATGCTCATTCAACTCCAGATACACCCTGATCACGTCCAGCTCTGCCTGGCTCAAGCCACGCAGTTCCAACTCCAGAGGCCGTTCATCACACAATCGGCCTGCGGTTTTTGCTGCATCCAGTGCTCGACCCAAACGGTCGATCAGTCCTTCGTACACCTGCGGTTTCGTTAAAGTTCGCTGCGAATCAACCATCCCTCACCTCATTGAAGATAAGACTCACTCCCCACTAAACAGCGTAGTCCTGCTTGCCCTGCCTGCCTGGCGCCGCGACCAACGGCCTCGGCGGCGCAATCAGGGTTTCCCTCGATAGAGTGGGGTCATGTATGCTACGGCGCTTCCTGTAACTCCACTTCCCGCAGGGTTTGGGCACGGACGCGCCGCTTTTTGGTGTCGATCAACCTGAACGTTGCACCGAAGAGGATTAGGCCACCCCTATTCAGTTCAAAAGTAGCCATGCACGAACAATATCAGCCCCGTGAAATAGAAAATGCCGCCCAGTCGTTCTGGGATGAGCAAAAGTCCTTTGAAGTCAGTGAACAGCCAGGCAAGGAGACTTTCTATTGCCTATCGATGTTCCCTTACCCCAGCGGCAAGCTACACATGGGGCATGTGCGCAACTACACCATCGGCGACGTCATCTCCCGCTACCAGCGCATGCTGGGCAAGAACGTCCTGCAACCCATGGGTTGGGACGCCTTCGGCATGCCGGCGGAAAACGCCGCGATGAAGAACAACGTAGCGCCCGCCAAGTGGACCTACGAAAACATCGCCTACATGAAGACCCAGCTGCGCAGCCTGGGCCTGGCCGTGGACTGGTCCCGCGAGGTGACCACCTGCAAGCCTGATTACTACCGCTGGGAACAATGGCTGTTCACTCGCCTGTTCGAAAAAGGCGTGATCTACAAGAAGAGCGGCACCGTGAACTGGGACCCGGTGGACCAGACCGTACTGGCCAACGAACAAGTGATCGACGGCCGCGGCTGGCGTTCCGGCGCGCTGATCGAAAAGCGCGAAATCCCGATGTACTACTTCAAGATCACTGCCTACGCGGATGAACTCCTGTCGAGCCTCGACGATTTGCCGGGCTGGCCCGAGCAGGTCAAGACCATGCAACGCAACTGGATCGGCAAGTCCCGTGGCATGGAAGTGCAGTTCCCCTACAACGTCGACTCCATCGGCGCAGAAGGTGTATTGAAAGTCTTCACCACCCGTCCGGACACCCTGATGGGCGCGACCTACGTCGCCGTGGCCGCCGAACACCCGCTGGCCACCCAGGCTGCACAGAACAACCCTGAGCTGCAGGCGTTCATCGCCGAATGCAAGGGCGGCAGCGTCGCCGAAGCCGACGTCGCCACCCAGGAGAAAAAAGGCCTGCCGACCTCGTTGTTCGTCGAGCACCCATTGACCGGCGAGAAGCTGCCGGTGTGGGTCGCCAACTACGTGCTGATGCACTACGGTGATGGCGCAGTAATGGCTGTGCCGGCCCACGACGAGCGCGATTTCGAATTTGCCGTCAAGTACAACCTGCCGATCAAGTCCGTGGTGCGCACCAGTTCGGGCGACACCAACCCGGCTCCGTGGCAGGACGCGTACAACGAACACGGCACACTGATCAATTCCGGCGAGTTCGACGGCCTGGATTTCGAAGGCGCCTTCGACGCCATCGAAGTAGCGCTGATCAAGAAAAACCTCGGTGCCTCGCGCACCCAGTTCCGCCTGCGTGACTGGGGCATCAGCCGCCAGCGCTACTGGGGCTGCCCGATCCCGATCATCCACTGCGAAACCTGCGGTGACGTGCCGGTACCGGAAGACCAACTGCCGGTCGTATTGCCCGAAGACGTGGTGCCGGACGGTGCTGGCTCGCCATTGGCGCGCATGCCCGAATTCTACGAGTGCACCTGCCCGAACTGCGGTGCCCCGGCCAAACGCGAAACCGACACCATGGACACCTTCGTGGAGTCTTCGTGGTACTACGCCCGCTACGCCTCGCCGCACTATGAAGGCGGCCTGGTGGAAAAATCCGCGGCCGACCACTGGCTGCCGGTAGACCAGTACATCGGCGGTATCGAACACGCCATCCTTCACCTGCTGTACGCGCGCTTCTTCCACAAGCTGATGCGTGATGAAGGCCTGGTGAGTTCCGACGAGCCGTTCAAGAACCTGCTGACCCAGGGCATGGTGATTGCCGAGACTTATTACCGCCGCGAAGCCAATGGCGCCTACACCTGGTTCAACCCGGCAGATGTCGAGCTGGAGCGTGACAGCAAGGCCAAGGTGATCAGCGCCAAGCTGAAATCCGACGGCCTGCCGGTGGAAATCGGCGGCACCGAGAAGATGGCCAAGTCGAAGAACAACGGCGTCGACCCACAGTCGATGATCGACCAGTTCGGCGCGGACACCTGCCGCCTGTTCATGATGTTCGCCTCGCCGCCTGACATGAGCGCGGAATGGTCGGACTCCGGCGTCGAAGGTTCGCATCGCTTCCTCAAGCGCGTCTGGCGCCTGGCGCACGCCCATGTCAGCCAAGGCTTGCCGGGCAAGCTGGACGTGGCGGCCCTGAGCGATGAGCAAAAAGTCATTCGCCGCAGCACCCACCTGGCCATCAAGCACGCCAGCCAGGACGTGGGCCAGCACCACAAATTCAACACCGCCATCGCCCAGGTGATGACGCTGATGAACGTGCTGGAGAAAGCGCCGCAGGCCACCGAACAGGACCGCGCACTGGTACAGGAAGGCCTGGAAACGGTCACCCTGCTGCTGGCGCCGATCACGCCGCACATCAGCCACGAACTGTGGAACCAGTTGGGCCACAGCGGTGCCGTCATCGATGCCGGCTGGCCGGTACAGGATGACAGCGCCCTGGTACAGGACACGCTGCAACTGGTGATTCAGGTCAACGGCAAGCTGCGTGGCCAGATCGATATGCCGGCCAGCGCCAGCCGTGAAGACGTCGAAGCCGCCGCCCGTATCAATGAGAACGTGCTGCGCTTCACCGAAGGCCTGACGATCCGCAAAGTGATCGTGGTGCCCGGCAAACTGGTCAATATCGTCGCTAGCTAATCGGATCGGGCGCCGAGGGAATAACCCTGGCGCCGAACAAAACCTCCAGGGCCTCGATAAGGCCCACATGGTTTCAAGGGGAGCATCAAAATGATCAAACGCAATCTGCTGGTTATGGGCCTTGCCGTGCTGCTGAGCGCTTGCGGCTTCCAGCTGCGCGGCACCGGCACCACCGAACTGGCGATCAAGGAACTGGACGTCACCGCCCGCAACTCCTACGGCGAGACCGTGCAACAGCTGCGCCAGGTCCTGGAAAACAGTGGCGTCAAAGTCTATTCAGGCGCGGCTTACAAACTGAACCTGCTGGATGAGAAAGAAGAGCAGCGCAACCTCAGCTATGCCAGTGCCGGGCGTGCTTCGGACATTGAGCTGAGCACCACGCTCTTCTTCGAAATCCAGGGCCATGACCACCTGCCGCTGATGGGCGACAAGATCCAGATACAGAAAGTCGTGAGCCACGACGGCAACAACCTGGTGGGTTCGGACTCCGAAACCATCCAGGTGCGCAAGGAAATGCGTCGCGAACTGGTGCAGCGCATGGTCCTGCGCCTGCAACTGATCACGCCGGAGCAACTGGATAAGCTGCAGCAAACCGCGGATGCCAAGGCCAAGGCAGATGCCGATGCGCTGAAAGCGGCGCAAGAGTATGAAGACAGCCAACCTAAACAGTCGCCTGTCGAAGTTCCTGTCGAGTAAGCCAGACGGGGCGCCCCAGGCGCCCCGTTCGCCCTGCCTATGAAACTCGCCCCCGCCCAACTCGCCAAGCACCTGCAAGGCAGCCTTGCGCCCGTCTACATCGTCAGCGGTGATGACCCGCTGCTGTGCCAGGAGGCTGCGGACGCAATTCGCACCGCCGCCCGCCAACAGGGCTTCGATGAACGCCAGGTATTCAGCGCCGACGCCAGTTTCGACTGGGGTACGCTGCTGCAAGCCGGGGCGAGCATGTCGCTGTTCGCCGAAAAACGCCTGCTGGAACTGCGCCTGCCTTCGGGCAAGCCCGGCGACAAAGGCGCGGCGGCTTTGATGGAATACTGCGCACGCCCTGCCGAAGACACGCTGCTGCTGATCAGCCTGCCCAAGCTCGATGGCAGTGCGCAGAAAACCAAGTGGGGCAAGGCGCTGGTGGAAGGTGGCCAGACTCAGTTCATACAGATCTGGCCGGTGGACAGCAGCCAACTGCCGCAGTGGATTCGTCAGCGCCTGTCGCAATCCGGGCTGAGTGCCAGCCAGGATGCGGTGGAGCTGATCGCGGCGCGGGTGGAAGGCAACCTGTTGGCCGCCGCCCAGGAAATCGAAAAGCTCAAGCTGATGGCCGAGGGCGGCCAGATCACCGTCGAAACCGTACAAGGCGCCGTGGCGGACAGCGCGCGCTTTGACGTATTTGGCCTGGTGGATGCGATCCTCAACGGCGAACCCGCCCACGCCCTGCGCATGCTCGAAGGGCTGCGCGGCGAAGGCGTCGAGCCGCCGGTGATTCTCTGGGCCCTGGCGCGAGAATTACGGCTGCTGGCCAATATTGCCCTGCAGTACAGCCAGGGCATCCCACTGGACAAGGCCTTCAGCCAGGCGCGGCCACCGGTATGGGACAAGCGCAAACCACTGATCAGCAAGGCCCTGCAACGGCACTCGGCGCAACGCTGGGCGCAATTGCTGCTGGAGGCCCAGCGCATTGACGCGCAGATCAAGGGGCAGGCGGCTGGATCGCCGTGGATGAGCCTGAGTCGTTTGTCACTTTTGATGTCAGGACAGCGCTTGGCGTTGCCTGCTGAATAGTCCTACGTATCGCTGGGCTGGACAGAATCCAAACTTCGGCAGATGATTCGCACCGCCTCATCAACCCGCCAGAGAGTACCCATCATGAGCAAAAAGCCATCAAAGCATGGCCCCAACAAGGCCAAATCCATCATCGCCCAGCCGTTGTTCCGCAGTCGCCAGGAACGAGCCGGCAAAGGCAAAGGCAGCTACCGCCGCGAAGCCTTCCAGTCTAATAGCTGGGAGGCTTCTTACTTTCTGGCTGCCTGAAGGCAAGCGCCCCTCCGGCATGATAAGGTCTGTACCTGATTCGTATTCCCTGGACCTGTGCATGCCCTCTAGTCTTTCCCGTCGTTGGCACCTTCGCCAACTGATCGCTGCCTCCAGCCTCATTCTGTTAGTCGCCTGCGCGGAAAAACCCACCGCTGCCGATGCCCAACCCCTGCCCCCGCTCCAGACTGCACCGGTAGCTGCGCCTGCCGTCGTTGCGCCACTGGTGGCAGACAATCTTGATATCCAGCCGACCCAGACCTTTGCCGAATGGCAGGCGGGGTTTCGCGTGGAAGCCTTGAAGGCCGGTATCACGCCGCAGGTTTTCGACACGGCCTTTGCCAATGTCGTACCCGACATGGCGGTGATCCGCGCCGACCGCAGCCAGCCGGAGTTCTCCCGCCCGGTATGGGAATACCTCGACGGCGCGCTGTCGCCGCTGCGGGTGCGCAATGGCCAGTCGCTGCTGGTGAAGTACGCCGACATTCTGCAACGCATTGAGGACCGTTACGGCGTCGACCGCCAGGCGCTGGTCTCGGTGTGGGGCATGGAGAGTAACTTCGGCCAGTTCCAGGGCAACAACTCGGTGATCCGCTCACTGGCGACCCTGGCCTATGAAGGCCGTCGCCCGGCCTTCGCCCAGGCGCAGCTGCTGGCGGCGCTGCAAATCATCCAGCATGGCGATATCGCCGCCGACCAGATGAAAGGCTCCTGGGCCGGGGCCATGGGCCAGACCCAGTTCATCCCGACCACCTATAACACCCACGCCGTAGACTTCGACGGTGACGGCCGCCGCGATATCTGGAACAGCCCGGCCGACGCCCTCGCCTCCACCGCGCACTACCTGCAAAGCTCCGGCTGGCAGAAAGGCCAGCCCTGGGGCTTCGAGGTGCAGCAACTGCCGTTGAATTTTGATTACGCCCTGGCCGATGGCAGCGTACGCAAGACCGTTGGCGAGTGGCTGAAACTGGGAATCCAGGTGCCGCCGGGCGCCAGTGTCCCGGCCAACGTCGACCAGCTTTCCGCCGCCCTGTTGCTGCCGGCCGGCTATCGTGGCCCGGCGTTCCTGGTGCTGGATAACTTCCGCGCGATCCTCAAGTACAACAACTCGTCGTCCTACGCGTTGGCAGTTGGCTTGTTGTCGGAACGCTTCGGGGGCGGTGGCTTGATTCGTGGGAGCTGGCCGAAAGATGAACTGCCGTTGACTCGCTCGCAGCGAATTGACTTGCAGACGGTACTCAGTGCCAATGGTTACGACGCAGGCAACCCGGACGGGATCATCGGTGCGAATACCCGCAAGGCGATTCGTGCCGCGCAGCAGTCCCTGGGCTGGCCGGCGGATGGGTATCCGACGGTGAAGTTGCTGGAGTCGCTGCAAAGCCGATAGATCGGCGTATGGCTGCTACCGCATTCGCGAGCAAGCCCGCTCCCACATTTTGACCGTGCACTTCCTGAAGGAACGCGATCGAAATGTGGGAGCTGGCTTGCCTGCGATGAGGCCTTCAGAAACAACAGAAGGGTCAGGCCTTAAACACCACATCCTGTTCCAACACCAACCGCTTCTCCCCCGCATCCAGCCGCACCCTGGCGCCCAACGGCAAGGTCAGGTTCGGGTTGCAGTGCCCGCTGCGCCAGCCGGACAGCACAGGAATGCACAACGGCTCGAAGGTCTGCTTCAGCAAGCGCTCAAGCGCAAGGCTATCAACCCCAGCCACATCCCCCACCACCACGCCCGCCACCTGGGCCAGCTTGCCCGCCAGGCGCAAATGGGTGAGCAACCGGTCAATGCGGTACAACGGCTCGTTCACATCTTCGATAAACAGAATGATGCCCTCGGCATCAATCTCGTAAGCCGTGCCCATCACTGCTGCGATCATCGATAGATTGCCGCCCAGCAGCCGCCCACAGGCGATGCCTGGCTCGACGGTGGTCAGCGGGTAGGCCACAGGGTGAGCCAGCTGGCTACCGGCTTTCACTTGCCCACGCAGCATGCTGAACAGCGACGACTCGGTAGGCTGTTGCTTTTCACCTAACAGGTCAGCGTTGAACATCGGCCCATGGAAGGTGACGAAACCGGCATACCGGTTGATCGCCAGGTGCAGGGCGGTGATATCGCTGTAGCCTACGAATGGCTTGGGGTTGGCCCGGAGCAGGTCAAAGTCCAGGCGGTCCAGCAGGCGTGGCGTGCCATAGCCGCCGCGCAGGCAGAAAATCGCGTCGATGGTCGAATCGGCGAACGCCGCGTGCAGGTCATCAAGGCGTACCTCATCACTGCCGGCCAGATAGCCATCACGCTGGCTCACGCCCGGAAAGATCCGCAGTGTGTAGCCCCGGGCGCGCATCCATTGCGTGGCCGTGTCGATATCCAGCTCGGCCGGCCCGGCAGGGGCAATCAGCCCGATCACGCCTTCGGCGCGCAGCGCAGGTACCGCACAAGTGGTCAATTGAGTCGTCATCCATGGTTCTCCTCGTGTGGATTGCCCAAGGCACTCTAAACAGCAATGGTTGCAAACAGAAGAGGAAGAGTCAGTAGCAAATGTGGAAGCGGGCCTGGGTGGGAGCGGGCTTGCTCGCGAAGACGGTCAGTCAGTCACCGGACAGGTCAACTGATCCAACGCATTCGCGAACAAGCCCGCTCCCACTCAAGCCGGCTCCCACATGGGTCCTGCAGTGTCCGGCGTTCCGCGTATCAGGACACCAGGCTGGCCTTGACCAGTTTCGCCTGCTCGTCGGCGTGGTACGAGGAACGTACCAGCGGGCCGGAAGCGACGTTCTTGAAGCCCATCTTGTAGCCTTCTTCGGCAAACCAGGCGAACACATCCGGGTGCACGAAACGCTGCACCGGCAAGTGGCTGCGGGACGGCTGCAGGTACTGGCCGAGGGTCAGCATGTCGATGTCGTGTTCGCGCATGCGCTTCATGACTTCGATGACTTCTTCGTCGGTTTCGCCCAGGCCCAGCATCAGGCCGGATTTGGTCGGAATGTGCGGCATCATCTGCTTGAACTTCTGCAGCAGGGTCAGCGACCACTGGTAGTCCGAACCCGGACGCGCAGCCTTGTACAGGCGCGGTACGGTTTCCAAGTTGTGGTTGAACACATCCGGCGGCTCGGCGGCAGTGATTTCCAGCGCCACGTCCATACGGCCACGGTAGTCCGGCACCAGGGTCTCGAGCATCACGTTCGGCGACAGCTTGCGGATCTCGCGGATGCAGTCGGCAAAGTGCTGGGCACCGCCGTCACGCAGGTCGTCGCGGTCTACCGAAGTAATCACGACATACTTGAGTTTCAGGTCGGCGATGGCGATGGCCAGGCTTTCCGGCTCGTTGACGTCCAGTGGCTTCGGCCGGCCGTGGCCAACGTCGCAGAACGGGCAACGACGGGTGCAGATGTCACCCATGATCATGAAGGTCGCGGTGCCACCGGAGAAGCACTCGCCCAGGTTCGGGCAGGACGCCTCTTCGCACACGCTGTGCAGCTTGTGTTTGCGCAGCAGGGCCTTGATGCGGTCGACTTCCGGCGAAACCGGGATACGCACGCGAATCCAGTCAGGCTTTTTCGGCAGTTCGGTGGTCGGAATGATCTTCACCGGGATGCGTGCAACCTTCTCGGCGCCGCGCAGCTTGACGCCGGCTTCTACCTTGGCACGCGGGGCCGGACGCTCGGTAACATCCAGCGTCGGGATCATGGTTTGCACTGCATCAGTAGTCATAATCAGTCGATTCCGCCCGTTAGGGTCGTCTGCTCAGCATAGTCGAGGTGTTTGACGAGCTGCGCGCGCAGCCGGGCACTTACCTCGGCAAATTCTAGTGGTGTTGCGTGATCGCTCAACTGGGTCATCGCCAAACCGGCGTAGCCGCAGGGATTGATCCGTCGAAACGGCGCCAGGTCCATGTCCACATTCAAGGCCAGGCCATGAAAGGAACAACCGTGGCGAATCCGCAAGCCCAGGGAGGCGATTTTCGCGCCATCAACATAAACCCCCGGTGCATCCGGCTTGGCCGCGGCGGTCACACCGTAGCTGGCCAGCAGCTCGATCAGGCATGACTCCATGCGACTGACCAGCTCACGTACGCCAAAACCCAGCCTGCGCACGTCCAGCAACAGATAAGCCACCAATTGACCTGGGCCATGGTAAGTCACCTGCCCGCCGCGGTCGACCTGCACCACCGGGATTTCTCCCGGCAGCAGCAAATGCTCGGCCTTGCCGGCCTGGCCCTGGGTGAAAACCGGCGGGTGCTCCACCAGCCAGATTTCATCCGGGGCTTCAGTGCCGCGCTCGTTGGTGAACCGCTGCATGGCGTGCCACACCGGTTCGTAAGCCATTTGGCCGAGCTCGCGAAAGCCCAGGGTCTGTGACATCACAACACCATGTGCACGAAGCCGGTAGCCCGCAGTTCGCTGTTGATGTTGTAGAGCTGGTCCTGGTCAGTCGCCACGATGTGCAACTGAATAGTGGTGTACTTGCCGTTGGTGCTTTGACGCTCATCCACACGGTCATGGTTGATCGTTGCGTGCTTCTTGACGATCTCGATGATCTTGTCCTTGTTGCCCACGCCCGTATCGCTGATCACCTTGACGGGATAGTCCACGTTTGGGAATTCGATCTTTGGCGCCTTTACTTCGGTATCGGTCATGGCGTAACGGCCTCGTAAGCGTAAGCCGTGGCGACGGGCATAACCCCGCGCCGGATCAGCGCGGGGTCATGCAGGTGCACACTATCAGTTGAACAAGCTGTAGAAGAATAGACGGATGCTATCCCACACGCGTCGGAAGATACCACCTTCGTCGACGGCGTCCAGAGCGATCAGATCGGCGCTGTGCACCACCTTGTCGTCCAGCTTCACTTCGACTTTACCAATCACATCGCCCTTGGCGATCGGTGCGACCAGTTGCGGGTTCATGGTCATGCTGGCCACCAGCTTCTTGAGCTGGCCTTTAGGCATGGTCAGGGTCAGGTCTTCAGCCAGGCCAGCCTTGACTTGATGGGTCGCGCCTTTCCACACAGGGGCTTGAGCCAGCTCGGTGCCTTTCTGGTAGAAGGTCTGGGTTTCGAAGAAACGGAAGCCATAGGTCAGCAGCTTTTGCGTCTCGGCCGCACGGGCCTGCTCGCTGTTGGTACCGAATACCACGGCAATCAGGCGCTGGCCGTCACGGACAGCGGACGACACCATGCAGTAGCCGGCTTCTTCGGTGTGGCCGGTTTTCAGGCCATCGACGGTCTTGTCACGCCACAGCAACAGGTTGCGGTTAGGCTGCTTGATGTTGTTCCAGAAGAACTCTTTCTGGGAGTAGATCGCGTAGTGCACCGGGTCGACACGAATGATCGCGCGAGCCAGGATCGCCATGTCGTGAGCCGACGAGTAGTGCTCAGGGTTCGGCAGGCCGGTCGGGTTCATGAAGTGGCTGTTGGTCATGCCCAGGTCGGCCACGGTTTTGTTCATCATGTCGGCGAACGCATCTTCGCTGCCGGCGATGTGCTCGGACAGGGCTACGCTGGCGTCGTTACCCGACTGGATGATGATGCCGTGCAACAGGTCGCTGACGGTCACTTGCGAGCCGACCTTGATGAACATCCGCGAACCGCCGGTGCGCCAGGCGTTTTCGCTGACGGTCACCGGATCGTTTTCGCCGATCTGGCCGCGACGGATTTCCAGGGTCGCGATGTAGGCGGTCATCAGCTTGGTCAGGCTGGCTGGGGGCAGGCGCTGGTCACCGTTGTTCTCCACCAGCACGTTGCCGCTGGCGGCGTCCATCAGGACCCAGGCCTTGGCAGCCAGTTGCGGGGAAGCTGGCACCATTTCAACCGCCCAGGCGGCCGGGGTGATGATCAGCGAAAGAAGCAGGCACGTGCGTTTGGCTAAGGTGGTGATGTTCATCCGTCTCTCGAAATTGCTTATGGAAACTTGCCCTCGCGGGCAAAACTATTCAGACAGCCCGTCGCCAGACTGTCGCGTGTTCGGTTGCATGCCCACCCCTTGCCCCTGGGTTTTTATTGTTCAACGAGCCAACAACCAGGGCTCAAACCCGCATGCGAGCCTGAGCCATCAATCCTTTGTACTGCTTACTCGGCGGTGACCACGCTGGGTTGCCCCAGGTTGGCCAGGCGCACGCTGTTCTGCACTTGCGCAACTTCACTCGGCGAGCCGATCGGCCCCATGCGCACACGGTGCAGGGTCTGCTGGTTACGCACAATAGAGCTGATAAAGACTGGCGCGCTGACCATCCCGCTGAGCTTGGACCTTAGCAGCTCTGCCGCGTCCGGGTTGGCGAAAGCGCCGACTTGCAGGTACTGGCCGCCCACGGTAGAGGCTCCCGGTGCTGCATGCGGAATGACCACCGTGTCCGGGGCGTGCTGCGCCGGCGGCGGGGTCCACTGTTCGATCTTGCCGGCCGAGGCCGTGACTTGCGGTTGCGGGGTTTGCGGTTCGTTGAGCATCAACGGCGCCGGCTTGCCGCGCTGGGCCCAGTACTGGGCCGGGTCGATACCTTCGACCTTCACCCGGGCGGTGCCGATTTCGGCATACCCGAGTTTCTTGGCGGCGGCGTAGGACAAGTCGATGATCCGGTCCGAATAGAACGGCCCACGGTCATTGACCCGCAGGATTACCGAGCGGTTGTTGTCCAGGTTGGTCACGCGTACATAGCTGGGCAGCGGCAGGGTCTTGTGCGCCGCGCTCATGCCGTACAAGTCATAGACTTCGCCGTTGGCGGTGTTCTGGCCGTGGAACTTGGTCCCGTACCAGGACGCCGTACCTGATTGCACGTAGGTCTTGGAGTCTTGCAGCGGGAAGTAGTTTTTGCCCAGCACGGTATAGGGGTTGGCCTTGTAAGGGCCGGTGTGCAGGGTCGGCGTGGCATCCGGGATCTTCGAAACATCCACATCCCACCACGGCGCGCCGTCTTTGTGGGCGCGGTTGATATCCAGCCCCGGCTGGGAGCGGATCGCCGTGCCAGCCGTTTTTTGCACCGGTGCACGACTGGTGGAGCAACTGACCACCAATAACGACAATGCGGCGTACGCCAACAGCTTCAGGGGTTTGTACATCGGTGATACCGGCATTACTTGACGCCCCGTGCTTGGACCAGCATGTCTGACAGTTGATGCACGGCCATGGCGTACATCACGCTGCGGTTATAACGCGTGATTGCGTAGAAATTCTTCAGGCCCATCCAGTATTCGGGGCCATTTTCGCCTTCGAGGCGGAACGCCGTCACCGGCATATCATCGCGTGGCGCATTCTGACTCGACCAGCCCAGCGCCCGCAACTCCCCGACCGTCTTGACCGGCTCGATACCCTGGGTCAGGCCTTCATCGGCGCGCTCACCGGTCACATCGGCGCGAATCACCACCGGCTCGCCGGCTACCCAGCCGTGGCGCTTGAAGTAGCTGGCGACGCTGCCGATAGCGTCATCGGGGTTGCTCCAGATATTGATATGGCCGTCGCCGTCAAAATCCACGGCGTAGGCGCGAAAGCTGCTCGGCATGAACTGCGGCAAGCCCATGGCCCCGGCGTAGGAGCCCTTGAGGGTCAACGGGTCGACCTGCTCTTCACGGGCCAACAACAGGAACTCGCGCAGCTCTTTGCGGAAGAATTCGGCGCGTGGCGGGTAGTCAAAGCCCAGGGTCGACAAGGCGTCGATCACCCGGTAGCTGCCGGTGTTGCGGCCGTAGAAGGTTTCGATGCCGATGATTGCCACGATCACCTGGGCCGGTACGCCGTATTCCTGCTCGGCGCGGGCCAGCACCGCTTCGTGCTGGCGCCAGAAGTCCACGCCCCGCGCCACGCGGGCGTCGGTCAGGAACATCGGGCGATATTCCTTCCACTGCTTCACGCGCTCGGCGGGCCGAGAGATGGCGTCGAGGATCGCCTGCTTGCGCTGGGCCTCGCGGAACACGCCCATCAGCTGTTCACCGGCGAAACCATAGTCACGGGTCATCTCACCGACAAACTCGGCGACCTGGGGCGAACCGTCGTAGTCGCCGGCCTGCGCTTCCTGCACAGCGGCTCCCAGCAGGCCCAACAGGCCCATCCAGGACACGTGCCGGGCAGCCCAGCCGCGCATTACTTGCATTGACATCTTCACCTTATTCAAACCTGTGCGATCCACTTACGATGGGTATGGATCGACATCAAAACCCCAAACGCTGACAGCAATGTCACCAGCGAAGTTCCGCCGTAGCTAATGAACGGCAACGGCACCCCAACCACCGGCAACAGGCCACTGACCATACCGATGTTGACGAAAACGTAAACAAAAAACGTCATGGTGAGGCTGCCGGCGAGCAATTTGCCAAACAGGGTTTGCGCCTGGGCAGTAATCACCAGGCCGCGCCCGATCAGCAGCAAGTAAATCAGCAACAGTGCGCAGATGCCCACCAGGCCGAACTCCTCGCCCATCACCGCGATAATGAAGTCGGTGTGGCTTTCCGGCAAAAAGTCCAGGTGCGACTGGGTGCCCAGCAGCCAGCCCTTGCCGAATACGCCGCCGGAACCGATGGCCGCCTTGGACTGGATGATGTTCCAGCCGGTGCCCAGCGGATCGCTCTCCGGGTCGAGGAACGTGAGGATTCGCTGCTTCTGGTAGTCGTGCATGAAGAAGAACCACATGGCCACGGCCACCGGCACGGCCGCGGCCAGCACGCTGAGGATCCAGCGCCAGCGCAGCCCCCCCATGAACAGCACGAACGCGCCGCCCGCCAGGATCAGCAGCGAGGTGCCGAGGTCGGGCTGGCGCACGATCAGGATGAACGGCACGCCGATCAATATCAGGCTGATGCCCACGTGCTTGAGCTGGGGCGGCAGTGTGCGTTTTGACAGGTACCAGGCGATGGTCGCAGGCATCAAAATCTTCATGAATTCCGACGGCTGGAAGCGAATCACCCCCGGGATGTTGATCCAGCGCGTCGCGCCCATGGCGTTGTGACCCATGACATCCACCACCACCAGCAGCAACACGCCGGCGACATACCCCAGCGGCACCCAGCGCGCCATGAAACGCGGCTCCAGCTGGGCGATCACCACCATCGACAACAGGCCCAGGCCAAACGACGACGCCTGTTTGATCAGCAAGTCCCAGTTCTTGCCACTGGCCGAATACAACACGAACAGGCTGCCGGCGGCCAGGGTCAGCAGCAGGATCAGCAACGGGCCATCAATGTGCATGCGCTGCAGCAAAGTGGCGCGGCGGCGCATCACATCTTCGCTGGAGAGGATGCGGTCAAAATTACTCTTCAAGGGCCGTAGCCTCCACACTGGATGGGGTGCCGCCATATTCGGGCTTGAGCTTGCCGTCTTCGGTCAACAGCCAGGCATCCATGATCTGACGCACCACGGGCGCTGCTACGCCGGAACCGGATTCACCGTTCTCGACCATCACCGCCACGACGATCTTCGGGTTGTCAGCCGGAGCAAAGCCGACGAACAAGGCGTGGTCACGGTGGCGCTCCTGAACCTTGGAGCGGTCGTATTTCTCGCCCTGCTTGATCGCGACCACCTGGGCCGTACCGCTCTTGCCGGCAATCCGGTATTGCGCGCCGGCTGCCGCTTTACGAGCAGTACCCCGGGCGCCGTGCATCACTTGCTGCATGCCGTGGTTGACCTTGGTCCAGTCGGACGGGTCGCGCAGCACAATGTCGGGAATCGGGTTTTCGTCCACCGGGCGTTCGCCCTCGATGGTCTTGGCCAGGTGCGGGCGGTTCCACACCCCCTTGTTGGCCACCAGCGCGGTGGCCTGGGCCAGTTGCAGCGGCGTGGCCTGCATGTAGCCCTGGCCGATCCCCAGGATCAGGGTTTCGCCCGGGAACCAAGCCTGGCGCCGCGTCGCACGCTTCCACTCGCGGGACGGCATCAGTCCCGGGGATTCTTCGAACATGTCCAGGGAGACTTTCTGACCAAGGCCGAACTTGCCCATGTAGGCCGACAGCCGATCAATCCCCAGCTTGTGGGCCAGGTCATAGAAGTAGGTGTCGTTGGAACGCATGATCGCCGTATCCAGGTCCACATAACCGTCGCCGGTGCGGTTCCAGTTACGGTATTTGTGATCGTAGTTGGGCAGCATGTAGTAGCCGGGGTCGAACACCCGGCTCGATGCCGTGACCACGCCCGAGTCCAGGCCGGCAATCGCCACCGCCGGCTTGATGGTCGAACCCGGTGGATACAGGCCACGCAGCACGCGGTTGAACAGCGGCCGGTCGATGGAATCACGCAGCTCGGCGTAGGCCTTGAAGCTGATCCCGGTGACAAACAGGTTGGGGTCAAAACTTGGCTGGCTGACCATCGCCAGCACTTCGCCAGTGCTCGGATCCAGTGCCACCACGGCACCCCGACGCCCGCCCAGAGCCATCTCCGCCGCTTCCTGCAACTTGATGTCCAGGCTCAGCACGATGTCCTTGCCGGGCACCGGGTCGGTACGCTTGAGCACCCGCAGCACGCGGCCACGGGCGTTGGTCTCGACTTCCTCGTACCCCACCTGGCCGTGCAGTTCCGGCTCGTAGAAACGCTCGATGCCGGTCTTGCCGATATGGTGGGTGCCGCTGTAGTTGACCGGGTCGAGGGTCTTCAGCTCTTTCTCGTTGATCCGGCCCATGTAGCCGACCGAATGCGCAAAGTGCGCCCCTTGCGGGTAGTGGCGCACCAACTGCGCCACCACTTCCACACCCGGCAGACGGAACTGGTTCACCGCGATCCGGGCGATCTGCTCTTCGGTCAGCTCGAACAGGATCGGCACCGGCTCAAACGGCCGGCGCCCCTGTTTCATGCGCTTTTCGAAAATCACCCGGTCTTCCGGCGTCAGTTGCAGCACCTCGACGATCACATCGAGGATCTGCTGCCAGTCCCCGGAGCGTTCGCGGGTCATGCTCAGGCTGAAGCTGGGCCGGTTATCCGCTACCACCACGCCATTGCGGTCGAAAATCAGCCCACGGGTCGGCGGAATCGGCTGCACGTGCACCCGGTTGTTTTCCGACAATGTGGAGTGATAGTCGTACTGGATCACCTGCAGGAAATACAGGCGCGCAATCAGCACCCCCAGCAATGCCACCACCAAAATCGCGCCAAAGACCACCCGCGCGCGTACAAGACGTGCGTCTTTCTCGTGGTCCTTGATGCGGATCGGCTGGGTCATCAGGCAGGGCGCAGATTATTTGTGGTAAGGGTGCCCGGACAGAACTGTCCAGGCGCGATACAGCTGTTCACCGATCAGAATTCTTACCAGCGGGTGCGGCAGTGTCAGGGGCGACAGCGACCAGCGCTGGTCCGCCCGCGCGCACACTTCCGGCGCCAGCCCCTCGGGGCCGCCGACCATGAAGTTGACCGTGCGCGAATCCAGGCGCCAGCGATCCAGTTCCACCGCCAACTGCTCGGTGCTCCAAGGCTTGCCGTGCACTTCGAGGGTCACGATCCGCTCGTTGGGCCCGACCTTGGCCAGCATGGCTTCGCCTTCCTGACGGATAAAGCGGGCCACGTCGGCGTTCTTGCCCCGGGTATTGAGCGGTATTTCCACCAGTTCCAGCGCCAATTCGGATGGCAGGCGCTTGGCATATTCATGCCAGCCTTCTTCCACCCACTTGGGCATGCGTGAACCGACAGCGATCAGACGCAGGCGCACAGCCGTTCCTTATTCCTGGTCTTTGTTGAGCTTGTCGAAGTGCGCGTGGCCGACTTCAGGGCTGTGGTGCTTGCCATCGGCGGCACGGCTCTGCTCGGCGCCTTTCCACAGACGCTCCAGGTCGTAGAACTGACGGGCGTTGCTGGTCATCATGTGAACGATCACGTCGTCCATGTCCAGCAGTACCCAGTCGCTGTCGCCCTTGCCTTCTTCACCCAATGGCTTGACGCCCTGGGCTTTGACCGCTTCGCGAACCTTGTCCAGCATCGCGCCGATCTGGCGGTTGGAGGTACCGGTGGCGATGATCATGAAGTCGGTGATGCTCTGCTTGTCGCGCACGTCCAGGACCTGGATGTCCTGGGCCTTCACGTCTTCCAGGGCAGCCACGGCAACCTTCACCAGCTCTTCGCCGGCCAGCTCAGGGCCGGTGTGGGCTTCTACTGGCAGAGGAGCGCTCTTGAACGTGCCTTTGCGCTTAACTTTGCTTACGTCTTTGTTCGTCATATAAAACTCGTTTTGCTCGTATGTTCGGGCGCTCGCTGCACGACTGTTCGTGCGTTCAAGCGCGCCTTTTCAGTTCGACGCACGGTAAAGCCCGTGCGCATCGATGTAGGCCAGGACCGCGTCAGGCACCAGGAAACGTACCGACTTCCCGCTGGCCAGCAGTTGACGGATCTGGGTGGCAGACACCGCAAGCGGGGTTTGCCAGACGAATGCAATATTCCCGCTCGGCCCGGTCAGGGCCAAAGGGTCACTTACCGACCGCGCCGCCAGCAGGTTGCGCAAGGCATCCGGCGATTCTGCGTCGGCATCCGGGCGTTGCAGCACCAGGATGTGGCAATGCTGGAGCAACTCTTCCCAGCGATGCCAAGTGGGCAGGCCGCAAAACGCGTCCCAGCCCAAAAGTAGAAATAACTGGTCATCCGCGGCCAACTCGGCCCGCATCAGTTCCAGGGTGTCGACAGTGTAGGACGGTTTGTCGCGCTTGAGTTCGCGGTCGTCCACCACCAGCGGTGCAATGCCGGCCACAGCAAGGCGGACCATCTCCAGGCGCTGCTGCGCAGACACCTGCGGCGTATCGCGATGGGGCGGCCGGGCATTCGGTGCCAGGCGCAGTTCATCCAGCCCGAGGGCGTCCGCGACTTCCAGTGCACTGCGCAAATGGCCGATGTGCACGGGGTCGAAGGTGCCGCCGAGCAGCCCGATGCGTTTACCCATCAAGTGCGCACATGACCGTCACCGAACACCACGTACTTCTCGCTGGTCAGCCCTTCCAGGCCAACCGGGCCGCGTGCGTGGAGCTTGTCGGTGGAGATACCGATCTCCGCCCCCAGGCCGTACTCGAAGCCGTCGGCAAAGCGCGTCGAGGCGTTGACCATCACCGAAGCGGAATCCACTTCGTTGAGGAAACGCCGGGCATCGCTGAAATGCTCGGTGACAATGGCGTCGGTGTGCTTGGAGCCGTATTGATTGATGTGTTCGATGGCCTGGTCCAGGTCGTCGACGATGCGGATCGACAGGATCGGCGCCGTGTATTCGGTGTACCAGTCCTGCTCGGTGGCCTCGATCACGTCGCTGCCGAGGATCGCCCGGGTACGCTCGCAACCACGCAGTTCAACGCCCTTGTCGCGGTAGATGGCAGCCAGCGGCGGCAGCACGCGATCGGCAATGCCGACGTGCACCAGCAGGGTTTCCATGGTGTTGCACGGGGCGTAGCGGTGAGTCTTGGCGTTGTCGGCAATGCGGATCGCCTTGTCGAGGTCGGCGGCGATGTCGATGAACACGTGGCAGACGCCGTCCAGGTGCTTGATAACTGGCACCTTGGCATCACGGCTCACGCGTTCGATCAGGCTCTTGCCACCCCGTGGCACGATCACGTCGACGAACTCAGGCATGGTGATAAGCGCACCAACGGCAGCGCGGTCAGTGGTCTCGACCACTTGCACCACTTCGGCCGGCAGTTCAGCCACGGCCAGGCCCTGCTGAATGCACGCGGCGATGGCACGGTTGGAATTGATGGCCTCGGAACCGCCCCGCAGGATGGTGGCGTTGCCCGACTTGAGGCACAGGCTCGCGGCGTCGATGGTCACGTTCGGGCGTGACTCATAGATGATGCCGATCACGCCCAGGGGCACGCGCATCTTGCCGACTTGAATGCCGGAGGGCAGGTAGCGCATGTCGCGGATTTCACCGATGGGGTCAGGCAGCTTGGCCACCTGACGCAAGCCTTCGATCATGTCGTCGATCCGCGCCGGCGTCAGCGCCAGGCGATCCAGCAATGCAGGCTCCAGGCCATTGGCGCGACCGTTGGCCAAATCCTGTTCATTGGCGGCGCTCAGCTCGGAGCGCGAAGCATCCAGAGCGTCGGCGGCCGCCAGCAAGGCGCGGTTCTTCTGCGCAGTACTCGCACGGGCGATCAACCGCGAGGCCTGACGGGCAGCGCGACCCAGGCGGGTCATGTAGTCAAGAACGGACTCAGTCATGGTCTGGTGGGGTCTTGGCAAAGAGGAAAGCGGCAGATTATAGCTGTGACGCCGTCCTACGGACAGCGGTGAGGGGCGGATGGTCGAAATGAACTGTAAAAACCCGACGTTCAGCGGGAATTAAGGCTGGAGTTGTTATCATCCTGTCACATTTAGCCGTATTACCTTTGATCGCCATGTCCAGTTTCTCGCCGCTGATCCCCGCCAACGCCCTGCCCGACGGCTTTTTCGACCGTGACGCGCAACTGCTCGCGCGCGAATTGCTCGGAAAAGTCATTCGCCATCGTGTTGGTGATTTGTGGCTGTCGGCACGAATTATCGAAACCGAAGCGTATTACCTCGCCGAAAAAGGCAGCCACGCGTCCTTGGGCTACACAGAAAAGCGTAAGGCTTTGTTTCTGGATGGCGGGCACATCTATATGTACTACGCCCGCGGCGGTGATTCGCTGAACTTCAGCGCCCACGGTCCGGGCAATGCGGTGCTGATCAAATCAGCCTATCCGTGGGTCGACGAAGTCTCCGGCCCGGCCAGCCTGGCGCAGATGCTGCTGAATAACCCGGACGCCAGCGGCAGGCCACGGCCCTCGCAAAAGCTGTGCGCCGGCCAGACCTTGCTGTGCAAGGCGCTGGGTTTGAAGGTGCCGATGTGGGACGCCAAGCGCTTTGACCAGGAACTGCTCTACGTGGAAGACGTAGGGCTGGCGCCAGCGCAGATCATCCAGACCACCCGCCTGGGCATTCCCGGTGGGCGCGATGAACACCTGATGTACCGCTTCGTCGATGCCGGTTATGCGCCGTATTGCACACGGAACCCGCTGCGCCGGGGCCAGGTCGAAGGCCGCGACTATTTTTTGATTTGAAAACATACATAAACCTGTAGGAGCCCGGCTTGCCCGGCGATAGCGGACCCAAGGACGCCATCGCCGGCAAGCCGGGCTCCCACAAGGACGATCTACAAAAGGGAGTTGATTGTATGGGCCCATGGCTCGATAGCATTACCGGCTGGCTGACCCTGAACCCGCAATGGCTGGCCGTGGCGGTGTTTATCGTGGCGTGCGTGGAGTGCCTGGCCATTGCCGGCCTGATCGTACCTGGCACGGTATTGCTGTTTGCCATCGCCGCCCTGGCCGGCAGCGGCGCACTGTCCCTGGGAGAAACCCTGTTGCTGGGCTTCCTCGGCGGCGTGTTGGGCGATGTTGTTTCCTACTTCCTCGGTCGCCATTTCCACCAGAACATCCGGCGCCTTCCCGGCCTGCGGCATCACCCGGAATGGATGAGCGGCGCCGAGGCTTACTTCCAGAAGTACGGCATCGCCAGCCTGTTGGTAGGCCGCTTCATTGGCCCGCTGCGGCCGATGTTGCCGATGGTTGCGGGCATGTGCGACATGCCCTTCCCGCGTTTTGCCGCCGTGAGCCTGCTGGCCGGTGCAGGCTGGTCGGTGGCGTATCTGTTGCCGGGCTGGGCCACCGGCGCGGCCTTCCGCCTGCCATTGCCCGAAGGCTTCTGGCCGGAGGCCGGGATTGTCGCCGCCTGTCTCGCAGTGTTGATCGGCGTAAGCCTCAACAGCAGCCTGCGCGGCCATCGGCGCGCCACTCTATGGATTGGCTGCATTGGCGGCACACTGTTGATCGCGTTGTTTATCGGCTATCCCTACCTCAACGACTTTGACCAGGGCTTGATGGCACTGGTGCAGGAACACCGCGGCCCGGCGATCGACCGGGCAATGGTGATGGTGACCCAGCTCGGCGAGTTCAAGAAGATGTTTGTCGCCAGCGCGGTGCTGACCGGCCTGCTGGTGGTGGCGCGGCAATGGCGCCAGGCAATCTTTGTCGGCGCCACCCTGCTGGGCGCGGCGCTGATCAATACCGGGACCAAGCTGTTTTTTGCGCGGATGCGCCCCGAAGTGCTGACCGACCCACTCACCAGCTTCAGCATGCCCAGCGGCCATGCGTCCGGCTCGTTTGCATTCTTCCTGGCCTTGGCAGTGCTTGCCGGTCGCGGTCAACCGACACGACTGCGCCTGACCTGGCTGGTGCTTGGCTGCATTCCCGCCGCCACCATCGCGATTTCCCGGGTGTACCTGGGTGCACACTGGCCGACGGACATCCTGGCCGGCACCCTGCTGGCAATGACGGTGTGCGCCTTCAGCCTGACGTTAAGCCAGCACCGCAGCCTGTTGCCACCGATGCCGCCGAAAGTCTGGTGGCTGATCCTGCCGGTGTGTGGCGCGGTGCTCGGGTTCATTGCGTTTACCGGCACTTCCCACGCGCTGCTGAGGTATGCCTACTAGGCAGGCCCCAGCCAATCCAGGGGTGCAGCGCGGCGTTCGACGCTGCGCTCGCGCCGCTCCAGAAGCATTTCGTCAGCCATCTCCGCGGCGCGTTCGGCGATGTACTCCGCGCTGCGACCGTCGTTCATATGAAGAATTTGCGTGGTGACGGCCATAAAAAACGCATCCCACACGACTTGCTCCGATTGCGAAAGCCGAATCATCCTTTCCCCCTGGTCATCGTTACGTGACTGCCAACTATTTCAGGCAACGGGATCAGGACAACCACGGAAAATCTGAAGACCGGGAAGGACAAGTCCGAGTGACACTCGCGGGTCAGGTGAACAACTCGCCCTGCAACTCATCCAGCAGCAACTGGATCGCGTCCAGGCGCTGTTGCGGGTCATCGAGTTGCAACAGGTCGATCTTGTCGGCCTCGGTAAAGGGCAGCAGATAGGCCAACTGATTGCCCAGGGCTTGCTGTCCATCGGCGTGGGTGCCCATATCCAGGGACGCCACCATCGGATGCTCGGCCAGGGCATGAAGCAACGCCAGCAAGTCAGCGTCTTCCTCTTCCAGCGGTTGCTCGGGATGCTCGTGCAGCCATTGCACCTCGGCCACCAGCAACTGGTCCTTCTGCACACCGGCATCACGCACGCGGAAACGCCGGCCACCCTCGACCCGAATCCCCAGCAGGCCATTGTCCTGCTGCTTGAAGTCGCGGATCAGCGCCTCGCAGCCAATCAACGCATAGCCATCCGGCGCCAGCCCCACTTCCTTGCCGTCGAGGATGCACACCACGCCAAAGCTTTCGCCCTTTTTCATGCAGCGGCTGATCATGTCCAGGTAACGCGCCTCGAACAGCTGCAGGTCGAGGGTGCACCCGGGAAACAGCACGGTATTGAGCGGGAAAAGCGCCAGACTCATAAAGGTTTCCTTAAACCCGACTTAAATAACCAGCGACACGGCCAACGGCAGGAACACCGCCGTGGCCACGCCCATCAGACTCATGGCCAGCGCCGCAAAGGCGCCGGTCTCTTCGCTTTCCTGCAAGGCCACCGACGTACCTACGGCGTGGGCGGTCATGCCCAGCGCCATACCGCGCGCTTCGGGGCTGTGCACGCCCAGCCGTGACAGATACGCCGGACCGATCATCGCGCCGATCACCCCGGTGATCAGCACGAACACCGCCGCCAATGCCGCCACGCCGCCGATCTGCTCGGCCACCAGCATCGCAATCGGTGAGGTCACGGACTTGGGTGCCATGGTCATCAGCATCATGTGTTCGGCGCCAAACCACCAGCCCAACAGCACGCACAGGCCGGTGGCCAATACGCCTCCCACCACCAGCGTAGTAAAAATCGGCCAGAACAATTGGCGAATTCGTCGCAGATTCAGGTAAAGCGGCACCGCCAGGGCTACCGTCGCAGGGCCCAGCAGGATGCTCATGATCTCGGTGCTCTTGCGGTACTCGACGTACGTCAGGCCACAGCCGAGCAACACGCCGATCACCAACAGCATCGACACCAGCACCGGTTGCAGGAAAATCCAGCGGGTTTTCTCGAAACCGGCCAGCACCAGCTGATAGGCGCCGAGGGTGATGCCGATGCCGAACAACGGGTGATGAATCACGGCGGCCCAGGCGCCCTGCCAGTCCAGTGTCATTGGCCGTCCTCCCGCTGCGCCTGGCGCTTGACCAGTTTCTGCATCAGCACGCCGACAAAGCCCATGGCGATCACCAGCGACAACACCAGCGCGCCGACGATGGCCCAGAAGTCGGCGGCGATGTCCTTGGCATACACCATAACGCCGACCGCAGGCGGCACCAGCAGCAATGGCAAATAACGCAGCAGGCTGCTGGCCGCCAGGTTCAGGGGTTCACCGACTTCGCCGCGCCACACCAGGAAGGCCAGCATCAGCAGCAGCCCGATAATCGGCCCCGGCAGCACCGGGACAAACAAATGATTGATCGCCGTGCCGAGCAATTGAAACAGCACCAGCCATGTCAGACCGCGTAACAGCATCCGTTCTTCCCCCCAAAAGCGTGTCGGCATTATAAGCACGCTGCCTCTATGGAGCGGCATTCGCCAAAAGCATGGTGGGTTGACCGGGCCAAGTGCCCGTGATGATCTACATTGGTTCTCTGGACCTGTCCAAAACTACAAAAACGATGAAGCCAACCGAGCAAAGAAGGAGAGTCGCAATGCCCTCAGTACCCGTAGCGCAACTCATAGAATATGTCGGCAAGGAACTGGGACGTTCTGCATGGCTCACCATCGACCAGGAACGTATCAACCTGTTCGCGGAAGCCACCGGCGATTTTCAGTTCATCCACGTCGACCCGGTGAAAGCCGCCCAGACCCCGTTTGGCGGCACCATCGCCCACGGTTTCCTGTCGCTGTCGCTGATACCCAAGCTCATCGAAGACATCCTGATCATGCCCGAAGGCCTGAAGATGGCGGTCAACTATGGCCTGGACAGCGTGCGCTTCATCCAGCCCGTGAAGGTCGACTCCAGGGTGCGCCTGGCTGTGACCCTGACCGACGCCACCGAGAAAAAACCTGGGCAATGGTTGCTTAAAGCCACCTGCACCCTGGAAATCGATGGCCAGGAAAAACCGGCCTACATTGCAGAATCGTTGTCACTCTGCTTCGTCTGAAACCTGGCTGTGGTGAGCCCGTCCGCTCACCACAATTCATGTAAATTTATGTATAGATCTCGCAGCTGCGGCATACTCGGCGCTCAATTATCCGGATCCCGCTATGCGCCCACTCGCTCCCCTTGCTCTTGTCCTGTTGCTCACCGCGTGCGGCGACGGCGAATCGCTGTTGCCGCCCGATGCGCGGCTGCCCGATGGCGGTCGTTACCGTGGCGATGTGGTCAATGGCTTGCTGCAAGGCCAGGGCCGGGTGGATTACCCCAATGGCAGCTGGTACGCGGGCCAGTTCGATAAAGGCCAGTGGCACGGCCAGGGCGAATGGCATGGCAGCAACGGCGAGGTCTATAAAGGCCAGTTCCAGCAGGGCCTGTTCGACGGCCAGGGCAGCCTGACCACGTCGGGCAACAGCTACGTCGGCGGTTTCAAACAAGGCAAGCGCAACGGCGAAGGCACCCTCAAAGAGGGGCAGATGACCTATCGCGGCGAATTCAAGGACGACCAGTATTCCGGCCTCGGCCGCCTCGAGCTGGCCGACGGCAGCCAGTACCAGGGCCAGTTCGCCCACGGCAAGCCCAACGGCGAAGGCCAGCGCAACGACGACAGCGGCAACCAGTTCAGCGGCCGCTTCGTCGATGGCCAGCTGGAGGGCAACGGCACCTTCAACAGCGCCGACGGCGACATGTACATCGGCCATTTCAAACAAAACCAGCTCAACGGCAAGGGCCGCTACGAAAACGCCGACGGCGACGTATGGATCGGCGAATTCAAGGAAGGCGCCCTCAGCGGCAAGGGCGAACTGATCGGCATCGATGGCAGCCACTACGTCGGCCAGTTCGTCGACTGGCGCTTCACAGGCACAGGCCGCCTGAACCTCACCGACGGCAGCTTCTATATTGGCGGCTTCGACAGCGACAGCTATCAAGGTCGTGGCACTTTGGTGCTCACCGACGGCACCGTGCAGGCCGGCACCTGGGTCAACGGCATGCGCGTGCGCGACGCCGAGGGCAAATTGTTGCCTGACCCGCTGGAAATCGGCCTGTTTGCCCAGGGCCACTTGCTGGATGCCGCCCTCGCCGCCGTGCCCGCGTCCAAATCGGGGGTGGAGCTGTACACCCTGGTGGTGGCCGGCGACGGCAAACAAAGCGTGTTCCTGCGCGAAGCCGACTACGTCAGCAACATGCTCGCCACGCGCTTCGGCGCCTACGGCCAGATCCGCCTGGTGAACCATCGCGACCATATTGCCGACCGCCCGATGGCCACTCGCGAAAGCCTGCGCCGCGCAGTCCAGACCTTGGCCGAACGCAGTGGCCCGCAAGACCTGGTGTTTATCTACCTGACCAGCCACGGCACTCACGAGCACGAACTGGTGCTCGACCAGCCGCGCATGGAGCTGGCCGACCTGCCGGCCGATGAGTTGGCCGCCGTGCTGGCACCGCTGAAGAACCGCGACAAGATCATCGTGATTTCGGCCTGCTACTCCGGCGGGTTCATCCCGGCCCTGAAGGACGAACACACCCTGATCATGACCGCCTCGCGCGCCGATCGTGTGTCGTTCGGCTGCTCCGAAGAGGCCGACTTCACCTACTTCGGCGACGCCCTCTTCGCCCAGGCCTTCAACCAGACCGACGACTTGCAGCAAGCCTTCAAGCTGGCACAGACCCACGTGGCCGAACGCGAACAGGCGGACAACTTCGAAGCCTCCGAACCGCAGATCTGGGCCCCCAAAGGCGTAATCGCCCATTGGCAATTATTACGCAAACAGCAGGCACGAAAGGCGCTCGAAAGCGTCTCAATGAATAGCAAGGAAGCCAAGAGCAACTAAGCTGAATCTGTATCAAGGGGGAAACATCATGTACCTGACGCCTCAGCATATCTTGCTCGCCGGAGCCTCCGGCTTGACCGGGGAGCACCTGCTGGACCGCCTGCTCAACGAGCCGACCGTGACCCGCGTGCTGGCACCCAGCCGCAAGCCTCTGGCCGAGCATCCACACCTGGAAAACCCGGTGGGCGACCCGGCAGTATTCCTGCCGCAACTGAGCGGCCAGGTGGACATCGCCTTCTGCTGCCTGGGCACCACCATCAAGCAGGCCGGCTCCGAAGAAGCGTTCCGCGCCGTCGACCTGGACATGGTCGTGGCCTTTGCCAAGCGCGCTCGGGAAATGGGGGCGCGGCACCTGATCGTGATCAGCGCAATCGGCGCCGACCCGAAATCCTCGATCTTCTACAACCGCGTCAAGGGCGAGATGGAACAGGCGTTGAAAGCCCAGGATTGGCCGCAGTTGACCATCGTCCGACCTTCGCTGTTGTTGGGTGAGCGATTGGAACCGCGGCTGGCCGAGCAACTGGCCGGGCCATTGTCGCGGCTGATTCCGGGCAAGTACCACGGCATTGAAGTGTGCGAACTGGCGCGGGCGATGTGGCGACTGGCGCTGGAAGAGCAGGATGGGGTGCGGGTTATAGAGTCGGACGAGCTGCGCAAGCTCGGCAAATAACACGTAATTCCAGGCAGGACACCATCCAAATGTGGGAGCGGGCTTGCTCGCGAATGCGGTGGATCAGTCAATGATACAGTGACTGATCCACCGCATTCGCGAGCAAGCCCGCTCCCACATTGGATTTCTGTTAATAATGGGATTAAGTACTACAGCCCGCCCGTCGCATTGAACCCAACCCCCAGCACCGTCAGCACCGACAGCGGCAACAGCAGCGTGTCGAGCAAGGCACTGGCCGGCAGGTCGACATGGGGATAGCTCGGCGCCTCGGCCACAAAACGGTCCATCGCGCAGCACCCGCCCTGAATCGCATACATGTCCAGCCGCGTGCCGGCATACACCACCGGCGCGCCGGGCTGGGCGGCGTCCAGGGTTCGCGCAGTCGCACACCCGGTCAGTTGCAGCGCCAGCAGCACCATCAATAGTTTATTCATCACTGCTCAAATGGTGCTCGCCCCAGCGCGGCAGCATGTCCTGGGGAATGTTCAGCAGGTTGAGAATCCGCGCCACCACAAAGTCCACCAGGTCATCGATGGTCTGCGGCTGGTGATAGAAGCCCGGCGACGCCGGCAAGATAGTCACGCCCATGTTCGACAGCTTGAGCATGTGCTCCAGATGGATGCTCGAATACGGCGCTTCGCGCGGCACCAGAATCAACTGGCGACGCTCCTTCAAGGTCACGTCCGCCGCGCGCTCGATCAGGTTGTTGCAGGCGCCCGTGGCAATCGCCGACAGGGTCCCGGTGGAACACGGCACCACCACCATCGCGGCCGGCGCACCGGAGCCCGACGCCACCGGTGACATCCAGTCTTCCTTGCCATAGACCTTGATCTGCCCCGCCGCCGCACCGGTGTACTCGGTGAGGAAGGCCTGCATCATCTGCACTTTGGGCGGCAACGCCACATCGGTCTCGGTGGCCAGCACCAGTTGCGCGGCCTTGGAGATCAGGAAGTGCACCTCGCGGTCTTCGCGCACCAGGCAGTCCAGCAGGCGCAAGCCATAGGGCGCGCCGGACGCACCGGTCATCGCCAGGGTGACGCGTTCCGGGCCGCTCACTTCAGGGCCTCGGCGAGTTTGCCATGCAGGCCGCCAAAGCCGCCGTTGCTCATGATCACCACGTGAGTGCCGGGCCTGGCCTGGTGTTTCACGTGCTCGATGATGCCTTCCAGTGAGTCGCGGCAAATCGACGGCACCGTGCACAACGCGGCGATGGCAGGCAGGTCCCAACCGAGGTTGGCCGGCGCGTACCACACAACCTGGTCGGCATCGTTGACGCTTTCCGGCAAACCATCACGGTGGGCGCCCAGCTTCATGGAGTTGGAGCGCGGCTCGATAATCGCGATCACCTGGGCATCACCCACACGCTTGCGCAAGCCATCCAGGGTAGTGGCGATGGCCGTCGGGTGGTGGGCAAAGTCGTCATAGATGGTAATCCCATTCACTTCGGCGACCTTTTCCATCCGGCGCTTGACGCTTTTGAACGCGCTCAAGGCCGCAATGCCCATGGACGGCACCACGCCGACATGCCGCGCAGCCGCCAGGGTGACCAAGGCATTGGCGACGTTGTGCTGGCCGGTCATGTCCCAATCGACGATGCCTTGGGCGACGCCTTCGAACAGTACTTCAAATTTGGAGCCATCTTCGCTCAGCAGTTTGACCTGCCATTGGCCGCCAGCACCGGTGGTTTGTACCGGGGTCCAGCAGCCCATCTCGATAACTCGCTGCAGGGCAGGTTCGGTGGTGGGGTGAATCACCAGGCCTTCGCTGGGAATGGTGCGCACCAAGTGGTGGAACTGCCGCTCGATGGCCGCCAGATCAGGGAAGATGTCCGCGTGATCGAACTCCAGGTTGTTCAGGATCGCCGTACGCGGGCGGTAGTGAACGAACTTGGAGCGTTTGTCGAAGAACGCGCTGTCGTACTCATCGGCCTCGATGACAAAAAACGGGGTGTCGCCGAGGCGCGCCGACACCGAGAAATTCTGCGGCACGCCACCAATCAGGAAGCCCGGGCTCATGCCCGCATGCTCCAGCACCCAGGCCAGCATGCTGCTGGTGGTGGTCTTGCCATGGGTACCGGCAACGGCGAGTACCCAACGGCCTTGCAACACATGGTCGGCCAGCCATTGCGGGCCAGACACGTACGGCAAACCTTTATTCAGTACATATTCGACTGCCGGGTTACCGCGCACCATGGCATTGCCGATCACGACAAGGTCCGGGACCGGGTCGAATTGCGCCGGGTCATAACCTTGGGTCAGCTCAATGCCCTGGGCCTGCAGTTGCGTGCTCATGGGTGGGTAAACGTTGGCATCGGAGCCAGTAACATGATGGCCCAGTTCTTTGGCGAGCACCGCCATGGAGCCCATGAACGTGCCGCAAATACCGAGAATATGAATGTGCATAGTCGACCTCGTAAAACATCGAGGCAGGTTAGCGCAGGGAAGGGAAAATCGCACTCTTTAGCTGTAGCACGCAGGCCTTGGGGGGGTAGCCGCCATTGTTTGTCAGAGCGTAGGGGAATATTCGATAAGTCCGGTGCCACAGGCATGGCATCGGACCCATCGCCAGTTTGACTGAGCATCATCCATGACTCGAAAGTTTACGCGGGGTTATGTCACACGACTTTTGTTTCGGCAGACTCTGCCGGTAATGACATCGTGCCCATGTGCAACAACTTCCCTATGAACTTGTTTAATGCGTCGAATTTCTTATCAATAACATCCAGACGGCCTTTGTCATCGGTGCCGTCTGCGGGAGTGGCAATGTAAGGCCGGAATACCATGTCGTTTTCGTCCCCCAGTTTTTTAAGCTGTTCCTCCGCAGTTTTATACAAGGCCTCAAGCGTTTCGAGGCGCTCGCTTGGCGTACGCGACGAGGAGTCGCTCATTTTAAGTGCCGGAGCATTCGTTCCTTGACGCATTGCCATAATATTGTTGGCAATGACTTCCATGCGCAACTCGGCCAGGCCCAAGCGCGCGGTCGTGGCACCCGTGTCGGTGTCCTGCGTGGCGACGACCGATGTTGTCCCGTCGGTTTTCGCGGCAGGCACCTGCGTGCTTGGAGCCGGCTGGTGAGCCGGAGGGAGCAGTGGCGTATTGTTTGTAAACTGCGCCTTGATTGTCTCGCCAGACCAAACCGAGCCTGCGTAGGTACCAATACTCAGGGGAGCGCTGACCAATCCGCTTATACCCGCACTGACAAAGGCGTCGCGGGCTACCGTTGCCGCCTGGGGCGAGGTGTTGAACACCCCGGCCTTGACCAGCCGATCAGCAACCATCAGGTTTTGAGTCACCTGTGCCAAATCTTTAGGATCTGCGCTGGCCTGAGGCTTGAACGGCCGGTTGGCAGGCCCTTGGTTCATCAATTTTTGTTGTGTCAGCGTTTGAAAATTATTGGGTTTCTCGGGCTTGGGTAGCGTTGTGGAGGTGTCTGTGGCCGGATTTTTCCCTAACCGGGGTTTAGGTTGGGGAGCTATTGGAGGGGAGCTGCCCTGGCCACCGGGACGTACTATCGGAGGCGTTACACCGCCATTGCGCGGGGCCGGTGGTTTATTCACTGGAGGTAGATTGACCGTGTTGGGCCGAACTCTAATACTATTCATGATTATTATCTCACTTGTTGTTACTATTTACCCATAAGCGCTATTAGCGAGTTATCGAGACAATCGACAACCGCCAACTTAGTAACTAAACAGATAATGAACGTTCCAGAAGACAGTCACCCACACACGAAAATACATGACAAAACATTAATACGGTGCGACGCCAATTATTTAACGCACAGTCGCCCACAACACAGATTGATCACTCACAGCCAGAACAGGTAACGTCATCATTACACCTGACGCGCTATACCATACTTACGTAACTTTCTATAAAGCGTATTTCTACTGACTCCAAGCACGGTCGCCACGTGCGTCATATGCCAGCGTTGCTGCACCAATGTTGCCAGCAATGCCTGGCGCTCGGCAGCATCCAGCAATGAGTTTGCCGGTTCACTCATCGCCACCGGCAGGGTTTGCACGGCACGAATCTGTGCAGGCAGGTCATCAAGCCTCACCCGCCCGTCCTCACACAGTGCGGCAAGGGTGCGCAACACCGTGCGCAACTGCCGCACGTTGCCCGGCCACGCGAACGCCAACAGGGCCTGGCGGGCCTCGCCGTCAAGCTGCACCGCCTGATCTCCCGCTTCTTCGGCCAACAGGAAGTCCAGCAGTTGCAACTTGTCACTGCGCTCGCGCAACGGCGGCAAGGCCACTTCCAGGCCATTGAGCCGGTAATACAGGTCTTCACGAAAACTACCGTCCTGCACCCGATCAAGCAGATTACGGTGGGTAGCGCTGATAATTCTGACGTCCACCGCTTGCGGTTCACCGCCGATGGGCACTACCAAGCGGTCTTCAAGCACCCTTAATAGCCGGGTTTGCAAAGCCAGCGGCATATCGCCGATTTCATCCAGAAACAACGTGCCACCATCTGCCTGCTGCAGCTTGCCGCGCATGCCTTCCTTGCGGGCGCCGGTAAAACTGCCGCCGCGATAACCGAACAGCTCGCTTTCGATGAGGCTTTCCGGGATGGCTGCGCAGTTGAGGGCCACAAAGGCTTTATCTGCGCGCAGGCTTGCATGGTGCACGGCCTTGGCAAACGCCTCTTTGCCAGACCCGGTTTCCCCCTGGATCAGCAAAGGCACATCACGCTCGAACACCCGCAAGGCTCTGCGGAAATCGTTTTGCAGCGCCGCGTCTCCAAGGCAAATGCCCGGCAATCGCGGCCGCTCCGGCAAGGCGTGGGCCACCGGCACCGGTACGCTGCGTGGCTGGCCGCGCAACACCGCGAACAAGCCACGGCCATCGCGGGTACGCAGGGGCCAACTGGCGCTGGCGTTCGCGCTGGCACGCCCGAGCAACTCATCGAGCGAACAATCGAAAAACGCCTCGACCGGCTGCCCCAACAACCCGCCACGGATTTGCCCGAGCAGGTTCAGCGCACTCTGGTTAACCGCGCAAATGCGCCCTTCACCATCGAACGCCAGCAGCCCTTCGCTGAACAGGCCCACAGACTCTGCCTGCAAATGAAAGCGCAGCAACCAGTGGTGCTCAAAATGGCGCAGGAAGTAACAGCTCTCGATCATCTTCGCCGAAAGATTGACCAGCGCCATGGTGTGGAACTGGCTCTGGCGCGACACCGCCTCCCGGGCCGAGGACACATCCAGCACCGCCAGCAGTTCGCCATGAGGGTCGAACACCGGGCTGGCCGAGCAGGTCAGGCCGGTATGTCGGCCACGAAAATGTTCATCGCGATGAATCGTCAGGGACTGGCGCTCCACCAGGCAGGTGCCGATGCCGTTGGTGCCTTCGCAGGCCTCGCTCCAATCGGCACCCAGCCACAGCCCGGCACCCTCGAAGATCTTGCGCTCGCTGGAGGCGGTGACGCAGTTGAGGATCACCCCGCGGGCGTCGGTCAGCAGCACCGCATGGCCGGCGCCGGAGAGCTGTTGATGCAGGCTGTTCATTTCATTGCCGGCGATGCTCAGCACTTGTTGCAGGCGTTCGCGGCTTTCCAGCAGGCGGCCATGTTCGAGCACCGTGGGCGCGATGGTCAATGCGGGGTCGAGGTGATAGTCCTCAAGACAACGCAGCCAGGAGCGGGCGATGGACGGATCGCTGCCGGGGCCATGCAGCGGGTCCTGCCCACGGGTGACCGTCAGGACTTGTTGGGCATGGCGACTGAAATGATCGTTTTGCATGTTCTTATTATTCTCCCTGCGTGAAGTACACC
The DNA here is from genome assembly GCF_013386015.1 of Pseudomonas sp. B6001. NCBI lineage: Bacteria > Pseudomonadati > Pseudomonadota > Gammaproteobacteria > Pseudomonadales > Pseudomonadaceae > Pseudomonas > Pseudomonas sp. B6001. The sequence goes on along the minus strand of NZ_JACAOX010000013.1, from coordinate 96,987 downwards.
GCGCGCGAGTGCCCAGCATCCTCCAGCCTCCCGACCATTGCAATCCCGGGCAGACCCACCGGTCACAGGCTGTACCGCTTATGGCACAAACTGTCACCCAGGCTGTACCAAGCTTGCCACAGCAACGGTTTGCAACAACCTCTAAACCCTTGATTTACAGGCTCTACGAGGCACTGGCCCGACCTTTGCTCTACGCTTTAACAAGCACAACCGTGCGTCCTCCAATAAACACAAAAAGCCAGGAGATACCCACCATGCGTTACGCACACCCCGGTACTGAAGGCGCGATCGTTTCGTTCAAGGCCAAGTACGGCAACTACATCGGCGGTGAGTTTGTCGCGCCGGTCGATGGCAACTATTTCACCAACACCTCGCCGGTCAACGGCAAGCCCATCGCCGAATTCCCGCGCTCCACTGCCAAGGATATCGACAAGGCCCTGGACGCCGCCCACGCCGCCGCTGACGCCTGGGGCAAGACCTCGGCCCAGGACCGCTCGCTGGTACTGCTGAAAATCGCCGACCGCATCGAACAGAACCTCGAACTGCTGGCCATCACCGAAACCTGGGACAACGGCAAGGCCGTGCGCGAAACCCTGAACGCCGACATCCCGCTGGCCGCGGATCACTTCCGCTACTTCGCCGGCTGCATCCGCGCCCAGGAAGGCAGCAGCGCCGAGATCAACGAACACACCGCCGCTTACCACTTCCACGAACCGCTGGGCGTGGTCGGCCAGATCATCCCGTGGAACTTCCCGCTGCTGATGGCCGCCTGGAAACTCGCGCCAGCCCTGGCCGCCGGTAACTGCGTGGTGCTCAAGCCTGCCGAGCAAACCCCGCTGGGCATCAACGTGCTGATGGAACTGATCGGCGACCTGCTGCCGCCGGGCGTGCTGAACGTGGTGCACGGCTACGGCAAAGAAGCCGGCGAAGCCCTGGCCACCAGCAAGCGCATCGCCAAGATCGCCTTCACCGGCTCCACGCCAGTGGGCTCGCACATCATGCACGCGGCCGCCGAGAACATCATTCCGTCCACCGTTGAGCTGGGCGGCAAGTCGCCGAACATCTTCTTCGCCGACATCATGAAAGCCGAACCGCAATTCATCGAGAAGGCCGCCGAAGGTTTGGTGCTGGCGTTCTTCAACCAGGGCGAAGTGTGCACCTGCCCTTCCCGCGCGCTGGTGGAAGAGTCGATCTACGACGACTTCATGAAAGTGGTGATGAAGAAGGTCGAGTCGATCAAACGTGGCGACCCGCTGGACACCGACACCATGGTCGGCGCCCAGGCGTCCGAGCAGCAGTTCGACAAGATTTTGTCCTACCTCGAAATCGCCAAGGGCGAAGGCGCCGAGCTGCTGACTGGTGGCAAGGTCGAGAAGCTGACCGGCGATCTGGCCACCGGCTATTACATCCAGCCAACCCTGCTCAAGGGCACCAACAAGATGCGGGTGTTCCAGGAAGAAATCTTTGGCCCTGTGGTGAGCATCACCACGTTCAAGGATGAAGCCGAAGCCCTGGCGATTGCCAACGACACCGAGTTCGGCCTGGGTGCCGGCCTGTGGACCCGCGACATCAACCGCGCGTACCGCATGGGCCGGGCGATCAAGGCCGGGCGTGTATGGACCAACTGCTACCACCTGTACCCGGCGCATGCCGCGTTCGGTGGTTACAAGAAGTCCGGTGTGGGCCGTGAGACTCACAAGATGATGCTTGATCACTATCAGCAGACCAAAAACCTGCTGGTGAGCTACGACATCAACCCGCTGGGTTTCTTCTAACTGACAACCCGCTCCCACATTTGATCTTCACAAGACCTTGCTACTCATTCGGCTTACTTAAGTAAGCCGGGATAAAACAATAAGAAAGGGATTCCATCATGCCCAGCGAACCGAATGGCGCTCCGGCGTCCGGGTCTTCCGTCGACTTTGAAAAGGTCGGCACCGAATACTTCCAACAACGGGAACTGAAAAAAGGCGCTGCCGGCTGGGTACTATTAGTCGGTCTCGGGGTTGCCTACGTCATCTCCGGCGACTACGCCGGCTGGAACTTCGGCCTCGCCCAGGGTGGCTGGGGCGGCATGTTCCTCGCCACACTGCTGATGGCCACCATGTACCTGTGCATGTGTTTCTCCCTGGCCGAACTGTCCTCCATGATTCCTACCGCCGGCGGCGGCTACGGCTTTGCCCGCAGCGCATTCGGCCCCTGGGGCGGGTTCCTCACCGGCACCGCGATCCTTATCGAATACGCCATCGCCCCCGCCGCCATCGCGGTGTTTATCGGCGCCTATTGCGAGTCGCTGTTCGGCATTGGCGGCTGGATGATCTACCTGGCGTTCTACATCATCTTTATCGGCATCCACATCTTCGGCGTGGGTGAAGCGCTGAAGCTGATGTTTGTGATTACCGCCGTCGCCGCGATTGCCCTGGGTGTGTTCCTGGTGTCGATGGTGCCGCACTTCAGTGTCGCCAACCTGCTGGACATCCCGGTGACCGAGGCCAAGGGCGCCAGCACTTTCCTGCCCTTCGGTTATGTCGGCGTGTGGGCGGCGATTCCCTATGCGATCTGGTTTTTCCTTGCGGTCGAAGGCGTGCCCCTGGCCGCCGAAGAAACCAAGAACCCCAAACGCGACCTGCCCCGCGGCCTGATCGGCGCCATTGTGGTGCTGACCAGCTTCGCCCTGCTGATTTTGGTAATCGCCCCCGGCGGTGCTGGCGCCTACGCGCTGATGGCATCGGGCAATCCGCTGGTGGAAGCCTTGTCCAAAGCCTACGGCGGCTCCACGTGGATGGGCCACTTCGTCAATCTGGTGGGCCTGGCCGGGCTGATCGCGAGCTTCTTCTCGATCATCTACGCCTACTCCCGGCAGATCTTCGCCCTCTCCCGGGCCGGCTACCTGCCGCGCAAGCTGTCGCAGACCAACAAAAGCAAGGCACCGGTACTGGCCCTGGTGATCCCCGGCATCATCGGGTTCGGCCTGTCGCTGACCGGCCAAGGCGATTTGCTGATCCTGGTCGCCGTATTCGGCGCGACCATTTCCTACGTGCTGATGATGGCCGCGCACATCACGTTGCGCATCCGCCGCCCCAAAATGGACCGCCCTTACCGTACTCCGGGCGGCATCTTCACCTCGGGCGTCGCCCTGGTACTGGCCTGCATTGCTGTTGTGGCGGGCTTTCTGGTGGATCCGCGCGTGGTGATTGGCGCCGCGATCATCTATGGAGTATTAATTGCTTACTTTGCTTTCTACAGTCGGCATCACTTGGTAGCAGGCACGCCGGAAGAAGAATTTGCGGCGATCCAGGCCGCAGAGGCCGCCTTGCACTAACTGCCATAAACCTCGACGCGGGCGCTTTACTCACATTCAGCCCGCGTCGACAAGGAGACTCTGTATGGCAAGCTTTTCCCACGCGGTCGGTGCATTGACCTACCGCTTCGACAGCCTCAAGGACGTGATGGCCAAGGCCAGCCCGGCCCGCTCCGGGGATTTTTTGGCGGGTGTTGCCGCCCAGAACGATGGCGAGCGGGTCGCGGCGCAAATGGCCCTGGCCAACATTCCGTTGAAGCACTTTCTCGAAGAAGTGTTGATCCCGTACGAAAGCGACGAAGTCACCCGGCTGATTATCGACACCCACGATAAACAGGCGTTTTCCGTGGTCAGCCACCTGACCGTCGGGGGCTTGCGAGATTGGCTGCTCAGCGACGCGGCCGACGAACAAAGCCTGCGCGCCCTGGCACCCGGGCTGACACCGGAAATGGCCGCCGCCGTGTCGAAGATCATGCGCGTGCAGGACTTGGTACTGGTGGCGCAGAAGATCCGCGTCGTCACACAGTTCCGCGGCACGATGGGCCTGCGTGGGCGCCTGTCTACCCGCCTGCAACCGAATCATCCCACCGATGAACCGGCGGGCATCGCCGCGAGCATTCTCGACGGCCTGCTCTACGGCAACGGCGACGCCATGATCGGCATCAACCCGGCCACCGACAGCATCGCCTCGATCTGCGCGATGCTGGAAATGCTCGACGCGATCATCCAGCGTTATGAAATCCCGACCCAGGCCTGCGTGCTGACCCACGTCACCACCTCCATCGAAGCCATCAACCGTGGCGTGCCGCTGGACCTGGTGTTCCAGTCGATCGCCGGCACCGAGGCGGCCAATGCCAGTTTCGGCATCAGCCTGAGCGTGCTGCAGGAAGGCTACGACGCGGGCCTGAGCCTGAACCGCGGCACCCTCGGGCAAAACCTGATGTATTTCGAAACCGGCCAGGGCAGCGCCTTGTCGGCCAACGCACACTTTGGCGTCGACCAGCAAACCTGCGAAACCCGCGCCTATGCCGTTGCCCGGCATTTCAAGCCGTTTTTGGTGAACACGGTCGTAGGATTTATCGGCCCCGAGTACCTGTACAACGGCAAGCAGATCATCCGCGCCGGCCTCGAAGACCACTTCTGCGGCAAGCTGCTGGGCGTGCCCATGGGGTGCGACATCTGCTACACCAACCATGCCGAAGCCGACCAGGACGACATGGACACCCTGCTCACCCTGCTGGGCGTGGCCGGGATCAACTTCATCATGGGCATCCCGGGCTCCGACGACATCATGCTCAACTACCAGACCACTTCATTTCACGACGCGCTGTACGCCCGCCAAACATTGGGTTTAAAGCCGGCACCGGAGTTTGAACAGTGGCTGGCGAAAATGGGCATCTTCACGCAAGCCGACGGCAAGGTGCACTTCGGCAACAGCCTGCCACCGGCATTCCGCCACGCCTTGGCGCAACTGGGATGAAGAAGGAACCGCCCGTGCACATCGACACCCCGGAAAACAACGTGGACAACCCGTGGCTTGAGCTGCGGCGCCTGACCCCGGCGCGGATTGCCCTGGGCCGCACCGGCACCAGCATGCCTACCGGCGCTCAGCTGGATTTCCAGTTCGCCCATGCCCAGGCCCGCGACGCGGTACACCTGCCGTTTGATCATGCAGGACTCAGCAGCCAACTGGCGGAGCGCGGCCGCGACAGCCTGTTGCTGCACAGCGCCGCCGTCGACCGCCACAGCTACTTGCAACGCCCGGACCTTGGGCGCCGCCTCAGTGATGAATCCGCCCAGGCCCTGCGGGACTATGCCGAAGCCAACCCCGGCGGCGTGGACCTGGCGGTGGTGGTGGCCGATGGCTTGTCGGCCCTGGCGGTGCATAAACATACGTTGCCGTTTCTTACACGCATGGAGGAACAAACCCACGCTGAAGGCTGGTCGCTGTCACCGGTGATTCTGGTGGAGCAGGGCCGTGTCGCCGTCGCGGATGAAGTCGGCCAGTTGCTCGGGGCAAAAATGGTGGTGATCCTGATCGGTGAGCGGCCGGGGCTCAGCTCGCCGGACAGCCTGGGGCTGTATTTCACCTACAACCCCAAGGTCGGCCTCACTGACGCCTACCGCAACTGCATCTCCAATGTGCGCCTGGAAGGCTTGAGCTACGGCATGGCCGCTCACCGCCTGCTTTACTTGATGCGGGAGGCCTGTCGCCGGCAGTTGTCGGGGGTCAACCTCAAGGATGAAGCGCAGGTACAAACCCTCGAGTCGGATGATCCCGACCTGATGAAAGGAAACTTCCTGCTCAGCCCACCGAAGGACTGATCCCTGCACGATTGCGCTTTTTCTCTGCTTTAGGCAGCATCGAGACACGGCCGCTTGTGTGGTCATACCCCATTTGGAAGTTGAGGCCTGGCATGCGGATTACTCAAGCGACCCTGGAACACCTGGACCTGTTGACCCCGCTTTTCGTCAAATACCGCGAATTTTACGGCGCGCTGCCGTTTCCTGATTCGAGCCGCGCCTTCCTGGAAAAACGTCTGCGCCGCAAGGAGTCCGTGATCTACCTGGCGCTGGCCGACGATGACGACAAGAAACTGCTTGGCTTTTGCCAGCTGTATCCAAGCTTTTCATCGTTGTCCCTCAAGCGGGTGTGGATCCTCAACGACATCTACGTCGCCGAAGACGCACGCCGGCAGTTGGTGGCCGACAACCTGATGCGTACCGCGAAGAAGATGGCCAAGGAAACTCAAGCCGTGCGCCTGCGTGTGTCCACCAGCAGCGACAACCAGGTGGCGCAGAAAACCTATGAGTCCATCGGTTTTCGGGAAGACACCGAGTTCAAGAACTACGTGCTTGCGATCAGCGATGACTGACAACTATTAACCAAACCTCATACAGCTGTTGTGGGAGCCCCCTCCCACACTGACGCTGTGTCTACAATCAGATCGCTTTCGCGACATTCCCCGCTACAAAACCAGCACGCTTTTCACAACTCTATCCGTATAATGCGGACCTTTCAGGGTCGTAAGAATTACGCCACAACCTTGTAGCCCTTATTACCCGAAGCCTCCGCACAGGCCCGCTGAGCCAGGCCATTCACACAGGTGCCCTCCATGGATTTCAACCCGCTCGACCTTATCCTGCATCTCGACGTGTACCTCGACATGCTGGTGAGAAACTACGGAGTGTGGATCTACGCCATTCTGTTCCTGGTTATCTTTTGCGAAACCGGCCTGGTGGTCATGCCGTTTCTGCCGGGTGATTCCTTACTGTTCATCGCCGGCGCTGTTGCAGCGGGCGGCGGCATGGACCCGATATTGCTGGGCGGCCTGCTTATGCTCGCGGCCATCCTGGGTGACAGTACCAACTACGTGATCGGACGAACGGCCGGGGAACGCTTGTTCAGCAACCCCAACTCGAAGATCTTCCGCCGCGACTACCTGCAAAAAACCCACGACTTCTACGACAAGCACGGCGGCAAAACCGTGACCCTGGCGCGCTTCCTGCCGATCCTGCGGACCTTCGCACCGTTCGTCGCCGGCATCGCCAAGATGCCTTACCCGCGCTTCTTCGGTTTCAGCGTGTTCGGCACCGTCCTCTGGGTCGGCGGCCTGGTAACCCTGGGCTACTTCTTCGGCAACGTGCCATTCATCAAGAAAAACCTGTCGCTGCTGGTGGTGTTCATCATCCTGCTGTCGCTGGTACCGATGATCATCGGCGTGTTCCGCAGCCGCTTTGGCCGCAGCTCCTCCGAAGCCAAGCCGCAGTAATCTGCGATGTGGTCCCTGAGCGCCTGGCGTCGCCGGCGCCTGCTGGCCAAGCACCCGATTGCCGATGAAACGTGGCAGCGGGTGCGCCATCACCTGACCTTCCTCGACGGCATCACTGCCGAGCAAGACCAGTGGTTGCGGGAAGCCTGCGTGGTGTTCCTCGCCGAAAAACACCTCACCGCCCTGCCCGGCGTCGAACTGCACCAGGAACAACGCCTGCTGCTCGCCGCCCAGGCACAACTGCCGCTGATGAACCTCGGCGACCTCGACTGGTACCAGGGCTTCCACGAGATCGTGCTGTACCCCGACGACTTCCTCAGCCCGCAGCGCCATCGCGACGCCAGCGGCGTGGAGCACGAGTGGGACGGCGAGCACAGCGGCGAAGCCTGGCAACAGGGCCCGGTGATCCTAGCGTGGCCCGGCGTACTGGCCAGCGGCAACTGGGAAGGCTACAACCTGGTCATTCACGAACTGGCCCACAAGCTGGACATGCTCAACGGCGACGCCAACGGCCTGCCACCCCTGCACCACGACATGCGCGTGCAGGAATGGGCCAGCGTCATGCAAAGCGCCTTCGACGACCTCAACCGCCAGCTCGACCGCAACCCTGACGCCGAAACGGCCATCGACCCCTACGCCGCGGAAAACCCGGCCGAGTTCTTTGCCGTCACCAGCGAATACTTCTTCAGTGCCCCGGATTTACTGGTCAGCAGTTATCCACAGGTGTACGAGCAACTGAGCCACTTCTACCGTCAGGATCCCCTGGCGCGCCTGCACCAACTGCAGGCCGGCGACGTGCGGTATCAGACGGAACGCCAAGCGCACTACGACGTCTGACGCATGGCATCGGCGTCAGAATATGCCTATAATCGCCGCCACTTTTAGGCCAATCCGGCCATGTTCCATGGCCAACTACGGGGGCAACGCCCAATGAGCTACAGCAAGATTCCGGCTGGCAAAGACCTGCCGAACGACATCTACGTCGCCATCGAGATTCCGGCCAACCACGCGCCGATCAAATACGAAATCGACAAAGACAGCGACTGCCTGTTCGTTGACCGTTTCATGGCCACCCCGATGTTCTACCCGGCCAACTACGGTTTCATCCCCAACACCCTGGCAGACGACGGTGACCCCCTCGACGTGCTGGTCGTGACCCCTTACCCGGTTACCCCAGGCTCGGTTATTCGCGCCCGCCCGGTCGGCATCCTGAACATGACTGACGACGGCGGCGGCGATGCCAAAGTTATCGCAGTACCACACGACAAGCTGTCCCAGCTGTATGTCGACGTGAAGGAATACACCGATCTGCCGCCACTGCTGCTGGAACAGATCAAACACTTCTTCGAGAACTACAAAGACCTCGAAAAAGGCAAATGGGTGAAGATCGACGGTTGGGGCAATGCAGACGCCGCCCGCGCCGAGATCCTGAAGTCGGTCGCTGCCTACAAAGGCTGATACCGCTATTCGCTCTGAAAAAGCCCCGATTAAACGGGGCTTTTTTTGTGGGAAAAATATAAACATCCGGCTACTTTAATAAACATATTTACAGCAATTGTTTAACTAGCTTAATCAACTAGCAGAATAGTCCTGCGATAAGGAAACACCTACATACAGCAACTCAACGCATGGTTTATTTGATCTGATTTTACGGCCAGTAAACTCTGCGTTTATGAATACATCAGGTGATCGCTTAAGAGCGCTATTACGGGAAGTTCATCTTTCCGCTTCCGACTTCGCCAAGAACCGCGATGTTACGCCTCAACACGTAAACAACTGGTTCAAACGCGGCGTCCCCATGGGCCGGCTCAACGAGTTCGCAGAATTGTTGTGCGTCACCAGCCGTTGGCTGCGCACAGGCGAAGGCCCCAAACATCCACCCGCCAACTACCTGCTGGAAGGATCCGATGCAGACACCTCCCACCGTATCGCCCGCGAGACCAGCGGCAACTACATCACCCACCCGGTCTCGGGCCCGGTAAAAATCGACGTGGAGATCCCCCTCCACCCCACCTTCACCTCGACCGAAAGCATCCGCCTCTCCCTGCACACCCTTGAAGCCATCGGTGTAAGCCCGGAGCGGGCACTCGGGGCCTACATGGTCGGCAACAGCATGATCGACATCATCCAGGACGGAAGTACCCTTGCCATCGACTGTGGTCGCAAACAGATCATCGATGGCGAAATCTACGCGGTAGAGCACGACGGAATGCTGCGGATCAAATACCTCTACAACCGTCCAGGAGGTGGCCTGCGGATGCGCAGCCACAACAGCGCCGAGCATCCGGACGAGTTTTTGACCTATGAGCAGCGGCATGAGCAGAACTTTGAGATTCTGGGTTGGGTGTTCTGGTGGGCGACACTGAATAACCGCCGCCCGCCGGTGCCGCTGGATGAGCATTTATTGGGCTACGAAGGCTCTAAATCGGATCCGGAGCTGGGAAATTGAGGCGAATGTGGGTATTATCCGCCGCACATTTGGCAGGGGGTTGGCGTGAAGCCGGTCCGCCCTGCCTGGCGATGCGGAGGAGTTCCCGCTGATGCCCCTTATCATCTGGGTGCGAGCCTGGGTGAACGATTTGAAGGCTGGTGAGGTTTACCAAAAATAAGCTGAACCAGTCCCCGAGAAGCCGGCCACAAGCCGGCTTTTTAATGCCTGGAAGAAATGCGCTACACCTGCCAGGCATCGAGCTATTTGAGAACGCGCCAACCGCTCCAAGGCACGCAAGCCGTCTTTTCCATCCTCAGGACATTCGCCTGATACGTCGCTAAAAGCCCGTTCCAAGAACACGTTTCGCATACCTGTCGTTACCAACGACATAACATCAAGACGTGTCGCAGAAATCAAAATATAGCGACACGTAGTGCACGCATGTTTACACTGACGCCACGAAAGGGCGCCCTGATGAGCCCCTCTTACCTTTAGACGGATAAGTCAAAGACCGAGCCCCATCCATGACCGCATCCCACCTTCCCTGGCAGGCTGACAAGCCCTACAACCAGCTTCCCACTTTGCCACCGGCAACTGTTCTGGAAACCCATGCAGTGCTCAAACGCTGCATTGAGGCCCGCACAGCCCTGGCCGAATTGAAGCAAGCGGCTGAGCTGATCCCTAACCAGACAATGCTGATCAACACCTTTCCATTGCTGGAGGCCAAGGACAGCTCAGAGATCGAAAGTATCGTCACCACCACGGATTTGCTCTTTCAGCATGCTCAGGATGGAGATAGCCACGCAGACCCAGCGACCAAGGAAGCACTGCGCTACCGCAAAGCCCTGCAGAAAGGTTATCAATCGTTGGCCGACCGCCCACTCTCCACCGGTACTGCAGTCGAAATCTGCCGCACGCTTAAAGGCGTGAACATGGATATACGCCGGGTGCCAGGAGTCCAGCTAGCCAACGACCGAACCGGCGAGATCATCTATACCCCACCGGAAGGCGAAGATCGCTTACGTGACATGCTCGCCAACTGGGAGCGCTTCCTGCACAACGAGACCGACCTGGATCCATTAGTACGTATGGCGGTTAGTCACTATCAATTCGAAGCCATTCACCCATTCACCGACGGCAATGGCCGTACCGGGCGAGTGCTCAACACCCTGTACCTGATCCAGGAAGGCCTGCTGAATCTACCGATTCTCTACCTTAGCCGTTACATCATTGCCCATAGAGCCGATTACTACCGCCTGTTGCTTGATGTCACTCGCGAACAAGCCTGGGAGCCTTGGCTGCTGTACATGCTCAGCGCTGTGGAAGAAACAGCACGCTGGACTTGTGCAAAAATTGCCGCTATTCGCAGCCTGTCCGAGCACACCACCCAGTTTGTTCGTGAGCAGTTGCCGAAAACCTATTCCCGCGAGCTGGTAGACGTCATTTTCGAACAGCCCTACTGCCGCATCAGCAACGTCGTCGACAAACAGATTGCCCAGCGTCAAGCAGCCTCCCGTTACCTCAAAGAACTAGTCGCCATCGGCGTTCTGCAAGAGGTTCAGGTTGGCAAGGAAAAGCTCTTCATCCATCCCAAACTGATGCAGCTACTCACTCGCGACAGCAATGACTTCAAGCCATACGCCTGAGGAGACCGCTTTAATCCATGGCGATCGTCTGCCGGGATTTCCGCCCCTGAGCCAGGATGATGAGCATTTGGTCAGTAGATCGCTGACCAAATGCATCGCAACCTCAGCGTAGGCTTAAGGTCCTCACCTCGGCTGCAAACAGTCCAGCGCTCGATCCACCACCACCTTCGACATTTCCACCAAATGCATCACCGCCCGCTGTGCGCCATTCAGCGGCTCGGTCGACGCCTGGGCGGTTGCTACGGCGCAATGCAGCAACTCGGCAGCATGGGCCAGCGCATCTTCGAAACTCAGTTCGTCATCGACGGTAAACGGGTTGGGTGAAGGCTGCGCGTCCGGCGCTTTAAGGTAGTGATCGATCACTCGACGCGAGGCATCAGTGTCGCGGAGTAAGGCTTTATGGAATGCGGGTGGATCGGGGGTAACTTTGACCATGGTAAATCTCCAATCAAACATTTGGAGCCACCACTCCTCGCGACTAAACGAAGGCGGCAGCTGTACGCAGGTTAGTCGACCGGTCGATTGGAAACCCGGCGCGCCCGAGGGCGCCCTGCGCACAGCCACCATAAAAGTGCAGGCGAAAAACGGCCTGACTCATGAACTGATCGTGCGCCAATCGAATCCGGGCGACTAAACCCGATCACCGAATATGCAGTGACGGAACGCAGACTAGTCGCGGGATTTTGCTGGCGCAAGCGCTTGGAATTCTCTAGGAAACGTCCTGCAAATGAAAGGGATCAGTCTTCCTGGCCATTCCCAATCACTGCATCTTCTTGACTCTCCCCCTAAGGTCACACCTCACCCTGAAACCCCAGTTTTCAGGACCGCACCACCATGAGCCAACGCATCCTGGTCATCCTCGGCCACCCTTCCAGCACCAGCTTCTGCTCGGCCCTCACCGACACCTACATCACCTCGGCCAAAACCGCCGGTCACGAAGTGCGCGTCCTGCGCCTCGGCGACCTGACTTTCGATCCCATCCTGCACAACGGCTACAACCAAACCCAACCCCTGGAACCCGACCTGCTCAACGCCCAATCCGACATCCTGTGGGCCAATCACCTGACGTTTGTCTTCCCCATCTGGTGGGGTGGCATCCCGGCTTTGATGAAGGGCTTTATCGACCGAATTCTCCTGTCTGGTTTCGCCTTCAAATACCGCAAAGGCAAAGCCTTCCCCGACAAACTCCTGAAGGGCAGAACCGCGCACTTGCTGGTGACCCTGGACACGCCGCCGTGGTATTACAGGTGGTTCTACCGCATGCCCGCGCTGCACCAGATACGCAAGACGACGCTGGAGTTTTGTGGCATCCAGCCGATCAAGACGTTGCAGTTCGGGCCGGTGCTTGGCTCTACGCCAGCACAGCGGGAACAGTGGCTGAAACAGGCCGGCGCACTCTTTGGGAAAAGGATTTTTCATGTACATCGGCAAAGCCGCGCAACTGTCGGGCACAACCATCAAGGCGATTCGTCACTATGAGGCCATCGGCCTGTTGCCGCCGCCGCAGCGGGAAGGCCGTTATCGGATTTACTCTACGCAAAGTGTCGAGCTGCTGACGTTCATCAAGTGTGCCCAGCAGTTGGGTTTCAAGCTCAAGGAGTTGCAGGTGATTCTGGTCGGGCATCCTGGTGATGGGTTGCCCTGGGAGCTGGCGGACAAGGCAATCACCAACAAAAAGCAGGAACTGATGAAGCAAATCGAAGCGCTGCAGAAGATGCACGGGGGATTGGTCGAATTTGAGGCCAGTCTCAAGGACGCTCAGGGTCAATGCAACGCACCACCGAAAACGCCACGGCCGTCAATGAGCTGAACCGCTGTTTTACGTAGTACCGGGCAGCGGCTCGGAACAGAAAAAGCTTCGCAAGTAATGGAGTGGTTTCCGGCCGCACTGGGAAAGGTCCACTTCGAGCGCGATTGGCAATGGCGTGCTGGCGGGAAGTTGGACGGCGATTACCGGCGTGTGGGACGCCATCAAGCAAGCGCAGGAGATCTTCAAGGACGCCGGCAAGCTGTTTGAAAGCCTGGGGGCGACAGCCAGCGAATCGATGGAGCTGGCGAGTACTGCGCCAAAGGTTATGGAACAGGCGATCCTGCTGGCCAGTGATGAGGCGGCGCTGTACCTGATGTGCGCATCTGACTGGACAGTGAGCCGAATAGCTCACACAATCGGCTCACCAAATGAGCCGAATAAGCCTTCTATTCGGCTCACATACCGAGCATGCCTCTATGGATCACCCGAACTGGATCTGGCAACAACCGGACTGGCCGCACTTTCACTGGCAACCAGAGCGCCTTGCAGCGTTGTTGCGAGAGTGCACGCAGGTGCAAGGAAAGTTGCTGGGCATGCTCGGTTCGGTCAGCCAGGCACAGAGTTCAGAGAATGAACTGGATGCGTTGCTGCAAAACATTCTGACCTCCTCGGCAATCGAGGGTGAGCAACTGAATATGGGTTCCGTACGTTCCTCTTTGGCCCGACGCCTGGGCCTGGAGCAATTGCAAGACGGCTCAGTGAGCCGACGCAGCGAGGGTCTGGCTGACTTGATGCTGGACGCCACGCAACAGTTTGCTCAACCGTTTACCCTCACCCGTCTATTTAACTGGCATCGGTGGTTGTTTCCCGCCGAGGAGGCCCGCTTTTCCACCCACGGCTTGAACGTAGGCGCGCTAAGGGGAGATGAGCCCATGCAGGTTGTGTCGGGACGACTGGACCGACCCACTGTGCATTTCGAGGCCCCACCCCGCCAAGGGCTAGAGCAGTCGCTGGACGATTTCATCGAATGGTTTGAAGCCAGCCGGAATCATGCGGCCCTTGACCCATTGCTGCGCGCAGGCCTGGCGCATTTCTGGTTCGTCACCCTGCATCCCTTCGATGATGGTAATGGTCGTCTGACGCGGGCGATTACCGACCTCGCGCTTGCCCAGGCAGAGCATCAAGCGATCCGCTTCTACGCGATGTCGGCGAGCATCCTTGAAGACCGGGCGGGCTATTACCGTGCACTGGAAACCAGTCAAAAGGCCACGCTGGATATCACCGATTGGCTTGAGTGGTTCCTGCAAACGCTGCTTCGTAGCTTGCAGCAGGCCATGGTGCGGATTGACCGGGTGCTGGGCAAAACCCGCTTCTGGCAGCAGCATCGGGACCACGCACTCAGCGCCGAACAGACCAAAGTCTTGAATCGCCTGCTCGACGGTGGCGAAAAGGGCTTTGAGCACGGGATCAGCGCCGCCCAGTATCAGGCAGTGGCCAAAGTGTCCAAGGCCACGGCGACCCGACATCTGGCCGATCTTCTGGAAAAAAACTGCCTGGTTCGGCTACCCGGCGGCGGCCGCAGCACCCGCTATCAAATCAACACCCAAGGCGATTGATTTACAAGGCAAATCCCCCCACTCATTTGCCCCAATCCCCCATGTCTGCTAGTGTCGCGCCGGTTTACCGTCTACCGGAATAGCCGCCATGGCCCGCAAAAAAGTTGCACTCGATTTCGAACAATCCCTCGCCGACCTGCAAACCCTGGTCGAGCGTATGGAGAACGGCGAGTTGTCGCTGGAAGACTCGTTGACCGCATTCGAGCAAGGCATCGGCCTGACCCGCGACTGCCAGAGCGCCCTGGCGCAGGCGGAGCAGAAGGTCCAGGTGTTGCTGGAACGCGATGGGGAGTTGGCCGAAGAACCTTTCGATGCGGAACAGCCTGAATGATCGACGCTTATCAGGCCGGCAGCCAGGCCCGGGTCAATGCTGCGCTGGATCCGCTGTTTGTCGCGCCCAGCCCTGAGCTGAACCGCCTGTATGAGGCCATGCGCTACAGCGTGATGAACGGTGGCAAGCGCGTTCGCCCGTTGCTCGCCTATGCGGCCTGTGAAGCCCTCGGCGCCCAGGCGGAGGAAGCCAACGGCGCCGCCTGTGCGGTGGAGTTGATCCACGCTTACTCCCTGGTACACGACGATTTGCCGGCAATGGACGACGACGATCTGCGTCGCGGCCAACCCACTACCCATAAAGCCTTTGATGAAGCCTGCGCGATTCTCGCCGGTGACGGCCTGCAAAGCCTGGCGTTCAGCGCCCTGCTGGACCCGCGCCTGAGCAGCGTCAACGCCGAGATCCGTCTGCGCATGGTTACCGCGCTGGCGCTGGCCGCAGGGCCTGCCGGCATGGTCGGCGGCCAGGCGATTGACCTGGGTTCGGTCGGTTTGAAGCTCGATCAACAAGCCCTGGAATACATGCACCGCCACAAGACCGGCGCGCTGATCGAGGCCGCCGTGCACCTCGGCGCCCTGGCCAGTGGCCGTGCCGAAGCTGCGCAACTGGCGGCGCTGCAAACCTACGCGCGGGCCATCGGCCTGGCGTTCCAGGTGCAGGACGATATTCTCGACGTTGAAAGCGATACCGCGACCCTCGGCAAGCGCCAGGGTGCTGATATCGCACGGGACAAGCCGACTTATCCTTCGCTTCTCGGGCTGGAAGCCGCCAAGGCGTACGCCCTGGAGCTGCGGGACCAGGCCCTGGATGCCCTGCGACCTTTCGACGCGGCTGCCGAGCCACTGCGTGACCTGGCGCGGTATATCGTCGAACGTCGCCACTGACAACAGCGGCCTTTTCCACCGCATATCAGCCAAGTTCGGCGCTCTGCGTGGGCAGTTTGCGATGCTTGAGGTAAACTGCCGCCTCTTCTATACCTATAACGATTCGCCTGATGCCCACGACGTTTCAAGAGATTCCCCGCAAGCGCCCGGCCACGCCCCTGCTGGACCGTGCCAACACGCCAGCCGGCCTGCGCCGCCTGGGTGAAGCCGAGCTGGAAACCCTGGCCGATGAGTTGCGCCTGGAATTGCTCTACACGGTCGGCCAGACCGGTGGGCATTTCGGTGCCGGCCTGGGCGTCATCGAGCTGACCATTGCGCTGCATTACGTATTCGACACTCCGGACGACCGGCTGGTGTGGGACGTGGGTCATCAGGCCTATCCGCACAAGATTCTCACCGGACGCCGCGAGCGCATGGCCACACTGCGCCAGAAGGATGGCATCGCCGCCTTCCCGCGCCGCTCCGAGAGCGAGTACGACACCTTTGGCGTCGGCCACTCCAGCACCTCTATCAGTGCAGCGTTGGGCATGGCGATTGCCGCCCGCCTGCAAAACAGCGATCGCAAGGCGATTGCGGTGATCGGTGATGGCGCGTTGACCGCCGGCATGGCCTTCGAGGCGCTGAACCACGCGCCGGAAGTGGACGCCAACATGCTGGTGATCCTCAACGACAACGACATGTCGATCTCGCGCAATGTCGGTGGCCTGTCGAATTACCTGGCAAAAATCCTCTCCAGCCGCACTTACGCCAGCATGCGTGAAGGCAGCAAGAAGGTGCTCTCGCGTCTGCCCGGCGCGTGGGAAATTGCCCGTCGTACCGAAGAATATGCCAAGGGGATGCTGGTTCCCGGCACCCTGTTCGAAGAGCTGGGCTGGAACTACATCGGCCCGATCGACGGCCATGACCTGCCAACCCTGATCGCCACCCTGCGCAACATGCGTGACCTTAAAGGCCCGCAGTTCCTGCATATCGTGACCAAGAAAGGCAAAGGCTTCGCCCCGGCGGAAGTCGACCCGATTGGTTACCACGCGATCACCAAGCTGGAACCGCTGAACGCCCCGGCCGCCGCGCCGAAGAAGCCCAGCGGGCCAAAGTATTCCGGTGTGTTCGGCGAATGGCTGTGTGACATGGCCGCCGCCGACCCGCGCCTGGTGGGCATCACCCCGGCGATGAAGGAAGGTTCCGACCTGGTGGCGTTCAGCGAGCGTTTCCCGCTGCGCTATTTCGACGTGGCCATCGCCGAGCAACACGCGGTGACCTTCGCCGCGGGCATGGCCTGTGAAGGCGCCAAGCCGGTAGTCGCGATCTACTCTACGTTCCTGCAACGCGGTTATGACCAGTTGATTCATGACGTCGCGGTGCAGAACCTCGACGTACTGTTCGCCATCGACCGTGCGGGCCTGGTGGGCGAAGACGGCCCGACCCATGCCGGCAGCTTCGACCTCTCGTACCTGCGCTGCATCCCCGGCATGCTGGTGATGACCCCGAGCGACGAGAACGAACTGCGCAAGATGCTCAGCACCGGCCACCTGTACAACGGCCCGGCGGCTGTGCGCTATCCGCGGGGGAATGGTCCGAATGCGGTGATCGAAAAGGACCTTGAGCCTATCGAAATCGGCAAGGGTATCGTCCGCCGCCAGGGCAGCGGCGTTGCCTTGCTGGTGTTCGGCGTGCAATTGGCTGAAGCCTTGAAAGTGGCCGAGAAGATCGACGCCACGGTGGTAGACATGCGTTTCGTCAAGCCACTGGACGAGGCCTTGGTGCGCGAGATCGCCGGCAGCCATGAGCTGCTGGTGACCCTCGAAGAAAACGCCATCATGGGCGGCGCCGGTGCGGCAGTCAGTGAGTTCCTGGCACGGGAGAATATCCTCAAGTCGGTGCTGCACCTGGGCCTGCCGGATGTGTATGTCGAGCATGCCAAGCCGGCGCAGATGCTGGCCGAGTGCGGGCTGGATGAATCCGGGATTGAAGCTTCGGTTCGTCAGCGCATGGCCCTGCTGGGCCTGTAGAAACGCGATTAAAAATGTGGGAGCGGGCTTGCTCGCGAAAGCGCTGGGTCAGTCGACAGATGCATTGACTGACACTGCGCCTTCGCGAGCAAGCCCGCTCCCACATTTGTTTTATGCCAACTTCAAATGCTACGGACAGCCCATGAACCGCCTTCGCCTCGCCCTGCCCCTTCTGTTACTGCCCGCCACCGACCTGCTCGCCGACAGTTTCGATCGCGACCAAGCCCTCAAGCTGCCCGACGTGGTGATCAGCGCCAACCGCCAGGTCCAGGCGCGCAACGACAGCAGCGCCGCCAACACCGTCTTCACCCGCGACGACATCGACCGCCTGCAACCCACCAGCGTGACCGACTTGCTCAGCCGCGTGCCCGGCGTGCAGGTTTCACAGGCCGGTGGCCGTGGCAGCCTGGCAAGCGTCTACATTCGTGGCACCAAGTCGGCCCAGAGCCTGGTGCTGGTCGACGGCCAGCGCATCGGCAACTCGACTTCCGGCGACAGCAACCTGCAGCACCTGAACATCCAGCAGATCGAACGCGTGGAAGTCCTGCGTGGTTCGCGCTCGGTGATCTACGGCAGCGATGCGATTGGCGGGGTGATCCAGATTTTCACCCGGCGTGGTAACGAGTCCGGCCTGCAACCCCGCCTGCATGTGGGATTTGGCAGCAACCAGACGTGGGAACGCAGCCTGGGCTTGTCCGGCGGCGATGCGCAAACTCGCTTCAACCTCGGCGCCAGCCTGGATGACACGGCCGGAATCAATCGCACGTACGACTCCTATCCCAGCGACCGTGACCATGACGCCTATCGCAACCAGGCCATCAGTTTCAGCCTGAGCCATGCCTTCAACGATGACCTCGAAGCGGGTGTGAACGTGCTGGATAACCGCGGCAAAAGCGAATTCGACAACCCGTTCGGTCGCTTCGATTCGACCACCTTCCAAAGCTTCCAGCAAAAGCCCTACACCCACTTCAACGTGAGCAGTGTCAGCACCTATGTTGACGCGCGTATCAATGACACGTGGAAGTCCCGGCTGGAAGCGGGCCACAGCGAAAACCGCGAAGAAACCCGGGACAAGCTCAGCACCGAACGCAGCGTGTTCAACACTTACCGCAACTCACTGAACTGGCAGAACGACCTGACCCTCAATGAGCAGAACAGCCTGATACTGGGCGGCGACTGGTACGAGGACCAGGTCAACAGCAGCACAGCGTTCGCCGAAGACAGTCGCTGGAATCGAGCGGCGTTTATCCAGCACCGTTTTCAAGCCCAGTCCTTTTCCACTGAACTGGGCCTGCGTCGCGACGATAACCAACAGTTCGGCGGCCACAATAGTTGGAGCGGCACCTTCACCCTGCCGCTGAACCCGGACAATGATCTGTTGCTGAGCTACAGCGAAGGCTTCCGCGCGCCTACGTTCAACGACCTCTACTACCCGGACGAATTCGGCTTCAAAAACAGTAACCCGAACCTCAAGCCCGAGACATCGAAAAGCTACGAAGTGCAATGGCGCAGCCAGCTCAGCGACAGCAGCCGACTGGAAGCCTCGCTGTACCGCACCGATATTCAGGATGCGATCGTGTTTGCCAGCAACGGCCCGCAAAACGTCAGCGCCGCACGCATCAACGGCTTCGAGGCAGCGCTCAAGCAAGAACTGTTCGGCTGGCAAAGCAGCCTCGCCGTTGCATTGATCGACCCACGCGACCGCGACACCGGGCGCACACTGGCGCGTCGAGCCCGGCGCACCCTGAGCCTGGACCTGGATCGCCAATTCGATCAATTCGGCGTCGGCGCCAGCTGGCAAGCGGTGAGCAGCAGCTACGACGATGCGGTGAACCAGCAACGCCTGGGCGGGTATGGCTTGCTGGGGCTACGGGGCAGTTGGGCGGTGAACCATGAAGTCACGCTGGAAATGAAGCTCGATAACCTGCTGAACAAGGACTACAGCCGGGCGCTGTATCAGTATCAAGGCCAGCAATATGGCTATCGGGAGGAAGGCCGGGCGCTGATGTTCGGGGTGACCTGGACGCCGGAACTCTAAGTCGTCTGCACCGGCCTCATCGCGGGCAAGCCCGGCTCCCACAGGGGACCGTGCTTATCCAGACGACTCGGTCAAATGTGGGAGCTGGCGTGCCTGCGATAGCGGTCTCACAGCCCCGGTGCAATCACCTGACACAACCGCGCCACCGCCTGCAGCATCTGCCCGCTGGGCCGTTCCAGGCCCTTGTCAGGCACCACCAGCAAACGCCCGCCAGCCACCGCCGCCACCTGGGGCCAGGCTTTCCAGGCATCCAGCTGCGCTTGATCGCCCGCCAGAATCACCTCGGGATTACGCTGCAACACCGACTCAATGCTGACCTGCGGTGCCGGTAATTTCAGGTCATCGAACACATTGCGCGCGCCGCACACACTCAGCGCATCGCTGATGATCTGCCCGCCACCCACGGTGTACAGCGGCTGGTTCCACACCTGATAAAACACCCGCAACGGCTCGGCCCGGTGATAGCGCGAGCGCAATTCGGCCAAGCGCTGACGCAACTGCGCGGCCAATTGCCGGCCGGCGTCATCCCGCCCGAGTTGCCGGGCAATGGTTTCGACCTGTGAGGTGAGTTGTTCGAGGCTGTGGGGTTCGGCGACAAATACCGGGATGTTCAGGCGTTGCAGCTGTTCACGCTGGCCCGGGCCGACGCTGCCGGGCCAAAGCAGGATCAGGTCGGGCTTGAGGCTGAGCAGCCGCTCCATGTCCAACTGCCCGTAGTTGCCCACAGACGGCACGTTCGCCAACGCCTGTGGCCGCTCGCCGCCATCCAGCACGCCCACCAGCAAATCGGCGGCCCCCAGTTCAACGACGATTTCAGACAACGAAGGCGCAAGGCTGACCACCCGCTCGACCGCCGCAGCCTGGGCCGCGACAACCAGCAGCCACACCGCCAGCCAGACGCGCATCAACCCAACTGGCGCGGGATGCGGTAGAGGTAGAACAGCACCAGGGTCGACAGTGCCAACAGAAACAGCGGCACCGCTTCCAGCCCGACAAACACCGCCAGCGCGCCGACCCAGGCCGGCAGTGCAGCCACCAGCAACGCCACACGACGGCGGGCCGCGAGGGTGATCCAGGCAACCGGTTCTTCAGGGGTATCGAGGGCTTTGCCGGTGGCGATCAGCGCGTGTTTATAGCCATGAAAGTAACGCAGGCTGACAAACATCGAGGCTACGCCGGCGATAAAAAACGGCATCGCCAGCACCGGCAGCAAAGGCTCGGCCTTGCCAAACACGAGGTTGATCACAAACAACGGCGCCAGCGCCAACGCCAGGTATTGCCACCAGTTAAACGACAGCCGCCGCTTGACCTGGCCGCGCGTCACGCCCGATCGGCCTCGCCCTGGTGCTCGTTGCCCATCATGTGGTCGAGCTTGCTGGCCTTGGTGGCCAGGTAGAGCTTGTTGTGCGGGTTGTGGCCGGTGTGCAGCGGCACGCGCTCGGCGACGGTGATGCCCATGTCGGTCAAGGCTTTGACCTTGCGCGGGTTGTTGGTCATCAGCCGCAGGGATTTGACGCCCAGGTGCTGGAGCATCGGCAGGCAGATCCCATAGTCGCGCTGGTCAGCGGCAAAACCGAGGCGCTCGTTGGCTTCCACAGTGTCGGCGCCGCCATCTTGCAGCTCATAGGCGCGGATCTTGTTCAGCAGGCCAATGCCACGGCCTTCCTGACGCAGGTACAGCAACACGCCACGGCCTTCGCGGGCGATGGCCTGCAGGGCGGCTTCCAGTTGCGAGCCGCAGTCACAGCGCTGGCTGAACAGCGCATCGCCGGTCAGGCACTCGGAGTGCACGCGACCGAGGACCGGGGCACCGTCCGCCACGTCACCGAGGCTGAGAACAACGTGTTCGCGCCCGGTGGCTTCTTCAAGAAAGCCATTCATGGTGAACGTGGCAAAAGGGGTTGGCAGCTTGGAAGCGGCGACGAAAACGACGGGCACCTTGTGCTCCTGATTTCAGATTTCACAGGGGAGGGATTGTAACAGTAGGTTCCTACAGACGCTTAAGCTGAATTATCGCTGATAAAGATCAATAGGTTCGATTGGCCTTCAGCTTGGTTCTATGCCTTTCAGAAATGTTGATAGCCACGAATGGCCGGCGTGACGTCCTGGCCAGACGCATCCAGCAGGGTAACGCCCTGCCCCGCCTCGACCCGGCCGATTACATGGACCGGTACACCGGCGGCCAACAGCGGCGCCAGTTCGGCGGGCGGCAAGGTGAACGCCAGTACGTAGTCGTCCCCCCCGCTCAACGCGGCCACCCGGGCATCCGCCTCACCGACGAACGCCAGCAAGGCGGCGGACAACGGCAGTTTTTGCTGCTCGATCAACAAGCTGACAGCCGACGCCTTGGCGATATGCCCGCAATCAGCTAAAAGGCCGTCGGAAATATCCATGGCAGACGTGGCCTTGCCCCGCAACGCCAAGCCCAGCGCCAACTGCGGTTGCGGCGACCAGTAATGGGCCAGCAGCGGCTCGGCGATAGCCGCCTCCGCCGTGCGCTGCCCCAGGACCAGCGGCAAGGCGCCCGCTGCGTTACCCAGCTCACCGCCCACACACAGCAAGTCGCCGGGCCGCGCGCCGCTGCGGGTCAAGGCCTGGCCCGCCGGCACCCGGCCAAACACGGTCATGGTCAGGCTCAGCGGCCCACGGGTGGTGTCGCCACCTACCAGAACCACGCCACAACCCTGCGCCATGGCGTTCAAGCCCTGGGCATAGCGTTGCAGCCAATCGGCATCAACCGTCGGGGTGGTGAGGGCAAGGGTAAACGCGAGGGGATTGGCGCCCATGGCTGCCAGGTCGCTGACTGCCACGGCCAGCGAGCGCTGGCCGAGCAGAAACGGATCGCAGGGGTCGGCAAAATGCACGCCGGCCACCAGGGTATCGGTAGAAATCGCCAGCTGTTCCCCGGGAGGAACAGCCAGCAAGGCGCAGTCGTCGCCAATCCCCAGTGCAATGCCTTCGCCGCCCTGCGCACAGGGCGCGGCGGCGAAGTAGTTGCGGATCAGCTCA
Source organism: Pseudomonas sp. B6001 (assembly GCF_013386015.1). Lineage (NCBI taxonomy): Bacteria > Pseudomonadati > Pseudomonadota > Gammaproteobacteria > Pseudomonadales > Pseudomonadaceae > Pseudomonas > Pseudomonas sp. B6001. The sequence continues at coordinate 74,199 of NZ_JACAOX010000013.1, read as the reverse complement.
AACTCGCCCATTGCGTCAGCAAGCGCCAGTTAGCGCTTGTACGCCTTCACTTCGGCTTCACGCAGGCGCGGGGCCAGCTTGTCGAGCACGCCGTTGACGAACTTGTGACCGTCGGTGGAACCGTAGACTTTCGCCAGTTCGATCCCTTCGTTGATCACAACGCGGTAAGGCACGTCGACGCGCTTGAGCAGTTCCCAGGTGGACAGGCGCAGTACGGCCAGTTCAACCGGGTCCAGCTCTTCGATCGCCAGGTCCAGGCACGGCGTCAGTGCAGCGTCGATCTCGGCCAGGTTGGCCGGAACACCGTGCAGGATGTCGTGGAAGTAGCTGGCATCGGCCGCGCTGAAATCGTTGTCGACGCGAAACTGCGCCTCGATTTCGTTCAGCGAGGTTTTCGCCATGTGGCGCTGGTACAAAGCCTGGGTCGCGAGCTGGCGGGCCGAACGACGCTTTTCGCTTTTCGATGGCTTGCCGGCGTCTGCCGGGCGCGGGTCCTGGGGGTTGAACTGATCGCTGTCGTCGCTAATCACTTGGCCTCCAACTGCGCCAGCAGGCTGACCATTTCCAGGGCGGACAGGGCAGCTTCAGCACCTTTGTTGCCGGCCTTGGTGCCGGAACGCTCGATGGCTTGTTCGATGGAATCAACGGTCAGCACGCCAAAGGCGACCGGCACGCCGAACTCCATGGACACCTGGGCCAGGCCCTTGGTGCATTCGCCAGCCACGTATTCGAAGTGCGGAGTGCCGCCACGAATGACCGCGCCCAGGGCGATGATCGCCGCGTATTCACCCTGCTGTGCAACTTTCTGCGCAACCAGTGGAATTTCGAAGGCGCCAGGAGCGCGGATGATAGTGATGTCGCTTTCGCTCACACCGTGGCGAACCAGGGCATCCACGGCACCGCTTACCAGGCTTTCAACCACGAAGCTGTTGAAGCGGCCAACCACCAGGGCATAGCGGCCTTTGGGGGCGATGAAGGTACCTTCGATGGTCTTCAGGGTCATTCGACAAATCTCTTAAAGAGCCGGGACGCGCTTAGTGCGCGCCCCTCAGTGATATTTGAACCGCGAACAAGGGGCAAACAACGCCGGCCTTTATTCGGAGGGCACGTATTCTACTACTTCCAGGTCGAAACCGGATATGGCATTAAATTTCATTGGCGCACTCATCAGGCGCATTTTGCGCACGCCCAGGTCCCGCAGGATCTGCGAACCGGCCCCGACGATGCTGTAGGTGGTCGGTTTTTTCACCGGCGCGTGGTCGGCGGTTTCGCGGATATGCGCCAGCAGCACGTCGCCATCCAGCGGATGGCCCAGCAGCAATACAACACCGCTGCCGGCCTCGGACACCGCGGACATCGCGGCCCGCAGGCTCCAGCGCCCCGGCTGCTTGACCATCAGCAGGTCCCGCAGCGGGTCCATGTTGTGCACCCGCACCAGGGTTGGCTCTTCAGCGCAGATGGTGCCCAGGGTCAGGGCCATGTGCACGTCGCCTTCCACGGAATCACGATAGGTCACCAGGTTGAACTGGCCCAGTTCGCTGTCCAGCGGCTGCTCGGCAATCCGCTGAACGGTACGTTCGTGGATCATCCGGTAGTGGATCAGGTCGGCAATGGTGCCGATCTTGATGTTGTGCAGCGCGGCAAATTCTTCCAGCTCGGCGCGACGGGACATGGTGCCGTCGTCGTTCATCACTTCGCAGATCACACCGCTCGGCTCGAAACCGGCCATGCGCGCCAGGTCGCAGGCCGCTTCGGTGTGGCCGGCGCGAGCCAGGGTGCCACCCGGCTGGGCCATCAGCGGGAAGATGTGGCCCGGGCTGACGATGTCTTCGGCCTTGGCGTCTTTCGCGGCAGCGGCTTGTACGGTGCGGGCGCGGTCAGCAGCGGAGATGCCAGTGGTGACACCGGTGGTGGCTTCGATGGACACGGTGAACTTGGTGCCAAACCCGGAACCATTGCGCGGCGCCATCAACGGCAGCTTCAGCAGCTCGCAGCGCTCGCGGCTCATCGGCATGCAGATCAGGCCACGGGCGTGCTTGGCCATGAAGTTGATGTGTTCCGGCTGGCAGCACTCGGCGGCCATGATCAGGTCGCCTTCATTCTCGCGGTCTTCGTCATCCATGAGGATGACCATCTTGCCTTGGCGGATGTCTTCAACCAGTTCTTCGATGCTGTTGAGCGCCACGCGGCACCCCCTTGGGTCAGGATTTAAGGTAGCCGTTAGCGGCTAAAAAACTTTCAGTGATGTTCCCGGCGGGCCCTTGAAGAGAGTCAGACTCTGCGGCCTTATCGCCCAACAACAGGCGCTCCAGGTAACGGGCAAGCAAGTCGACTTCCAGGTTCACCCGGCGACCCGGCTGGTACGACGCCATGATGGTTTCGCTCAGGGTGTGGGGAATGATGGTCAGTTCAAATTCGGCGCCATTCACGGCGTTCACCGTCAGGCTGGTGCCGTCGACGGTGATCGAGCCTTTGTGGGCGATGTACTTGGCCAGCTCTTTCGGTGCGCGAATGCGAAATTCCACGGCACGCGCGTTTTCGCTGCGGGCAACCACTTCGCCGACCCCGTCGACGTGGCCGCTGACCAGGTGCCCACCGAGGCGGGTGGTCGGGGTCAGGGCTTTTTCCAGGTTCACCGGGCTGCCGCTCTTGAGGTCGTTCATCGCGGTGCAGTCCAGGGTTTCCCGGCTGACATCGGCGGCAAAGCCGTTGCCAGGCAACTCGATGACGGTCAGGCACACACCGCTGACGGCGATGCTGTCGCCCAGTTTGACGTCGCTCAGGTCGAGCTTGCCGGTTTCAACCAGCAGGCGTACATCGCCGCCTTTTGGGGTCATTGCACGGATGCTGCCGATGGATTCGATAATGCCGGTGAACATGCCGTTCTCCTGAAGACGTGGCGCAGGCCGGGAATTATACGCTCGCTGATGGCAGAGGGATGGCAGTGACTCTCCAGTCATCGCCAACAGCGCGCATTTCAGTGATCTTGAGTTGGGGGGCGTCGGCCAGTTTCTCAAGCGGCCAGTCCAGCAAAGGCCGGGCGGCAGAGCCAAGAAACTTGCCGGCGACGAATATCACGTACTCGTCCACCAGCCCTTGCTGGGCGAAGGCACCCGCCAGGCTTGGGCCGGCTTCCACCAACACTTCGTTGACACCACGGGCCGCCAGGGCCACCAGCGCGGAACGCAGGTCGACCTGGCCGTCGACACCCGGCACCACCAGGCACTCGGGGCCTGTGGGGTACTGGTTGTCCGGCGTCACGCAGGTGATGACCAGCGCGGGGCCAGCCTTGAAGAACGGCGTATTCAGCGGCACCCGCAGGCGGCCGTCGATCAGCACACGCAGCGGCGGACGGGACATCGCCAGGGCGGTGGTTTCTTCATCCAGACCCAGTTCGGCGGCGCGCACGGTCAGGCGAGCACCATCGGCCAGCACCGTGTCGGCGCCGGTCAGCACCACACTGGCCTGGGCACGCAGGCGCTGTACATCGGCACGGGCGGCCGGGCCGGTGATCCATTGGCTTTCGCCGTTGGCCATCGCGGTGCGACCGTCCAGGCTCATGGCCAACTTGACCCGCACAAACGGCAGGCCATGCTCCATGCGCTTGAGAAAGCCCGGGTTAAGCGCCCGCGCTTCGTTTTCCAGCAAGCCGCTGTGGGTCTCGATCCCGGCCTGGGCCAGGCGGCGCATGCCACGCCCGGCGACTTCCGGGTTCGGGTCCTGCATTGCCGCAACCACACGGGCCAGGCCGGCATTCACCAAGGCATCGGCGCACGGCGGCGTGTGCCCGTGGTGGCTGCACGGTTCAAGGGTCACGTAGGCCGTGGCGCCCCGGGCTTTGTCGCCCGCTGCCCGCAGGGCATGGACTTCCGCATGGGGTTCGCCGGTGCGCACGTGCCAGCCTTCGCCGACAACCTGCCCGTCACGCACGATCACGCAGCCAACCCGGGGGTTGGGGTGGGTGGTGTACAGGCCCTTGCGCGCCAGTTCCAGGGCACGGGCCATGTAATGGGCGTCGAGTACCGCTTGTTCTGCCGAAGGTGGGTTCATTCTTTTACCGGCTCACGGGCCAGGCGGTCGATCTCTTCGCGGAACTCGTTGAGGTCCTGGAAGCGTCGATACACCGAGGCGAAACGGATATAGGCGACTTCGTCGAGCTTTTGCAGCTCGCCCATCACCAGTTCTCCAACCACCAGGGATTTGACTTCGCGCTCGCCGGTGGCGCGCAGCTTGTGCTTGATATGCACCAGTGCCGCTTCCAGCCGCTCGACACTCACCGGGCGTTTTTCCAGGGCGCGCTGCATTCCGGCGCGCAGTTTTTCTTCGTCGAAAGGCTGGCGACTGCCGTCGGTCTTGATCAGACGTGGCAATACCAGTTCGGCGGTTTCGAAGGTGGTGAAACGTTCACCGCAGCCAGAGGCCAGGCATTCACGCCGGCGACGCACCTGTTCGCCCTCGGCGACCAGACGCGAGTCAATGACCTTGGTGTCGTTGGCACCGCAGAAGGGACAGTGCATGGTGGCAGGCAACAAAAAATGGGAGGGCCATGGTAGCGCATCCCTGTGGCAAGACAAGCCATAGCCTTTACGGTATATAGGCTGACTATTATGTTTCATATTTTTTAAGCCACGGATTTTGTCCTTTCTGGAGCCGTACATGCAGTTACGACCACTTGTTTTGCTCACGTTGCTCGGTTTTCTGGTCGCCTGCAGCAGCCATGCCCCAAAACCTGCGGCGCCGGCTCCGGCACCGCAACAAGAGAAAAAACTGCCGGGCGTGGAAGAAGATCTCGGCCCGTTGCCCGCCTACCAGCGTGAAGTCAGCGGCCAATTGAACGGTATACCGGCGGGTGCCGAAGTCGAACTGGCGCTGCTGGTGATCGACGACCGTTCGCGCCCGCAACAACTGCTGGCCAGCAGCGTGCTGATCGGCAACAACAAGCCTCTGGCCTTCCGCCTGCGCTTCAACCCGCAAGCGTTCCCGGCGGGCGGGCGCGTTGAATTGCGTGGTCGCGCCAGCCAGTCCGGCCAGTTGATCCTGCACCTGCCGCCGGTGCGCATCACCCAGGCGATCACCCAGACCACCGGGCCGCTGCAACTCGTTCCCGCACCATGACGCCACCGCTGGGCCTGCAACGCGCACTGAGCGAACTGATCGGCGACGCCCAACTGGTGCCCTGCCCGCTGCCGGGCACCGAGTTGTCGCTGTGGTTACTGGACGCCGACAACATGGACCGCGCCTTCAGCCCCGAAGAAACCCGGCGCATCCTGCATGAGCCGCCGTACTGGAGCTTTTGCTGGGCCAGTGGCCTGGCGCTGGCGCGATATCTGGCGGCCAACCCCGAGTGGGTCGCGGGTAAGCGGGTGCTGGATTTCGGCGCAGGTTCGGGTGTTGCCGGGATTGCCGCGGTAAAGGCCGGAGCGCTGGAAGTGGTGGCGTGCGACCTGGATCCGCTGGCCCTGGCTGCCTGCCGGGCGAATGCCGAACTCAACGGCGTAACACTGGGCTATTCAGAAGACTTCTTCACCGAAGCCGACCGGTTTGACCTGATCCTGGTCGCCGATGTGCTATACGACCGGGCGAACCTGCCGCTGCTGGATCAATTCCTGACACGCGGCCGCGAAGCGCTGGTCGCCGATTCCCGGGTTCGGGACTTCCAGCACCCGGAGTATCAGCGCCTGGGTATCCTCGACGCCCTGACACTGCCCGACCTGGCCGAGCCGTGGGAGTTTCGCAAGGTGAGCCTGTACCATTCGCAGCGCGCTTGAGAGCATCGCGGGCAAGCCCGCTCCCACATTTGAAATGCATTCCCCTGTGGGAGCTGGCTTGCCTGCGATTGCGATCCTGAGACCGCCCCGCTTTCAGCTAACCCCACCAACCCTTATAGTTGCCCCATCCCCTGCTTTCTTCGAGATTCCCCATGAGTGAGCCCACGCCGTACATCTTCGATGCCACCACCGCCACCTTCGATCAGGCGGTGATCCAGAACTCCTTCGAAAAACCCGTGCTGGTGGATTTCTGGGCCGAGTGGTGCGCGCCGTGCAAGGCGTTGATGCCGATGCTCGCGCAGATTGCCGAGAGTTATCAGGGTGAGTTGCTGCTGGCCAAGGTCGATTGCGATGCCGAGCCGGACGTGGTCTCGCGCTTTGGCATTCGCAGCCTGCCGACCGTGGTGCTGTTCAAGGATGGCCAGCCAGTGGATGGGTTTGCCGGTGCGCAGCCTGAATCCGCCGTGCGCGCGATGCTGGAGCCCCATGTGCAGATGCCACCACCGGCGGCTGCCGATCCACTGGAGCAGGCCCAGGCGCTGTTTGCCGAAGGCCGTATCACCGACGCCGAGGCCGTGCTGGTCACCCTGCTTGGCGAAGACAACACCAACGCCGCCGCGCTGATCCTGTACGCACGCTGCCTGGCCGAGCGCGGTGAACTGGGCGAAGCGCAAACCGTGCTCGACGCCGTCAAGAGCGATGATCACAAGGCCGCACTGGCCGGCGCCAAGGCGCAGATCACTTTCCTGCGCCAGGCCGCCGACCTGCCGGACGCCGCAGACCTGAAAGCCCGCCTGGCGCAAAACCCGCAGGATGACGAGGCGGTGTACCAACTGGCCGTGCAACAACTGGCGCGCCAGCAATACGACGCCGCGCTGGATGGCTTGCTCAAGCTGTTCATCCGCAACCGCAGCTACAGCGAAGGCCTGCCCCACAAGACGCTGTTGCAGGTGTTCGAACTGCTCGGCAACGATCACCCGCTGGTCACCGTATACCGCCGCAAGCTGTTCGCCGCGCTTTACTGATCGTTACTCGATCCAACTGTACAGCGGCGTATCCCCGCCGCTGGCTACCTTGACCTTGGCGCTATGGCGCAGGCGCACCAGCAGGCGCTTGCCCGCCGAGGCGCTGCCGGCCAGGCCTTCCAACTGATCAAGCAATTCCAGGCCGTTGAGTTGCCCGGCCTTGCGCAGTAAATCCTGGGCGGCCTGCCACAGGCTCTCGTCCAGGTTACCCGCCGCCGGCGTCACTACCGGTTCCGCACTCGGGGTTTTGCTGGCCTGCAACTGCGCGCCCAACTGGGCCCAATCGCCGTCATCCAGCTCCAGGGTCAAGTCCACCGGCAGGTCACCGACGGTTCCACGAATTCTCAACATCGCACTTACTCCCGCACTTTTCTGACGAGCATGCTCCCACGCGTCTTGCGCTACGCCAAGCGGGCGGTCAAACTCCTAGCAAAATTGTTATAAGATCACATAACAAAACTTTCATCTTTGTCCGGGAGCTCCACCATGCGCCGTTTGCTGCTCGCTTTGCCGTTTGCCCTGTTGCCACTGGCCATCGCCCACGCTGCCGACGAGCACGACCATGATCACGAGCACGGCAGCCTCGGTGCCCACGAACACGGCGTGGGTCGCCTCAATGCGGTGCTCGACGGCCAGGCCCTGGAGCTGGAACTGGACAGCCCGGCGATGAACCTGGTGGGCTTCGAACACCTCGCTACAACGTCCGCCGACAAAGCCAAGGTCGCCGCTGCCCGCAAACAACTTGAACAACCTTTGGTGCTGTTCAGCCTGCCCAAGGCCGCCGGTTGCGTGATCAGCACCCAGGAACTGAACAGCCCGCTGTTCGGCGACAAGCCTGAAGCCGACCACGATGAAGACGATGACGACCACGCCACCGATGGCAAAGGCGCCGCCGCCCACGAACATCACCACGACCACAGCGAAATCCACGCTCACTACCAGTTCACTTGCGGCACGCCGACCGCCCTGAGCAACCTCGACCTGACCCAGGTGTTCAAGACCTTCCCCGCCACCCAGAAAATTCAGGTACAACTCATTGGCCCGAGCGGCCAGCAGGGTGTGGAAGCGACTGCCACAGCAGCCACCCTGAAATTCTGATGTAAACACCACACTGTAGGAGCTGGCTTGCCTGCGATGCAGACGCCGCGGTGCTCCAGAAACACCGCGGTGATGCCATCGCAGGCAAGCCAGCTCCTACCGTTGATCGGTGTCATCATCCAAATCGAGCCAGACCACTGACCTCCCTATGACCCAAGCACTTATCGAACTGTCTGACCTGGGCTTCAATTGGCCCGGTCACCCACAGTTGCTGGACATCCCCACGTTCCGCCTGGAGCCGGGGGAAACCCTGTTCCTCAAGGGCCCCAGCGGCAGTGGCAAGACCACCCTGCTCGGCCTGTTGGGCGGTGTGCAAAAGCCCAGCCGGGGCAGCATCCGCCTACTGGGCCAGGAACTGACCGAACTCTCGGCCGGCGCCCGCGACCGTTTCCGGGTCGACCACACCGGCTACATCTTCCAGCAGTTCAACCTGTTGCCGTTTCTCTCGGTGCGCGAGAACGTCGAGTTGCCCTGCCACTTTTCACCGTTACGGGCACAGCGGGCAATCCAGCGTCACGGCAGCGTCGACCAGGCTGCCGCGACCTTGCTCGCCCACCTGGGCCTGAAGGACAAGAGCCTGCTGGAGCGCCGCGCCGACTCCCTGTCCATCGGCCAACAACAACGGGTGGCCGCTGCCCGTGCGCTGATCGGCCAGCCGGAGCTGGTGATCGCCGACGAGCCGACCTCGGCCCTGGACTACGACGCCCGGGAAGCCTTCATTCAGTTGCTGTTCGCCGAATGCCGCGAAGCAGGCGCCAGCCTGTTGTTCGTCAGCCATGACCAGAGCCTGGCGCCGCTGTTCGACCGCAACCTGTCGCTGGCCGAACTCAATCGCGCCGCCACGCCCGCAGAGGTTTGAGATGTATTTGTTTCGACTAGCCATGGCCAGCCTGGCTAACCGCCGCTTTACCGCGATCCTCACCGCCTTCGCCATCGCCCTGTCGGTGTGCCTGTTGCTGGCGGTGGAACGGGTACGCACCGAAGCCCGCGCCAGCTTCGCCAGCACCATCAGCGGCACCGACCTGATCGTCGGCGCGCGCTCCGGCTCGGTGAATTTGCTGCTGTATTCGGTGTTCCGCATCGGCAACGCCACCAACAACATTCGCTGGGACAGCTACGAACACTTCGCGGCCAACCCGCAGGTAAAATGGGCGATCCCGATTTCCCTCGGCGACTCCCACCGTGGCTACCGCGTGATGGGCACCAACGAATCCTATTTCGAACACTACCAATACGGCCGCCGGCAGAACCTGGAACTGGCCAGCGGCCGCGCCTTCGCCACCGATCCATTCGAAGTGGTGCTCGGCGCCGAAGTGGCCGACGCGCTGCATTACAAGCTCGGCGACAAGCTGGTGCTGGCCCACGGCGTGGCGTTAGTCAGCCTGGTCAAGCACGACGACAAGCCGTTCACCGTGGTCGGCATTCTCAAGCGCACCGGCACTCCGGTGGACCGCACACTGCATATCAGCCTCGGCGGCATGGAAGCGATTCACATCGACTGGCACAACGGCGTGCCGGCCCAGGGCAAAGGCCGGATCAGCGCCGACCAGGCTCGCAACATGGACCTGACGCCCCAAGCCATCACCGCGTTCATGCTCGGCTTGAACAACAAGATCTCCACCTTCGCCCTGCAACGGGAGATCAACGAATTCCGTGGCGAGCCGATGCTGGCGATCCTGCCGGGCGTGGCGCTGCAAGAGCTGTGGAGCATGATGGGCACGGCTGAAAAAGCGCTGTTCGTGATCTCGCTGTTCGTGGTACTGACCGGTTTGATCGGCATGCTCACCGCGATCCTCACCAGCCTCAACGAGCGCCGCCGGGAAATGGCAATCCTGCGTTCGGTGGGCGCACGGCCCTGGCATATTGCGACCTTGCTGATCTTCGAAGCCTTCGCCCTGGCATTGTCGGGCGTGATCGCCGGCGTCGGGCTGCTGTATGTGTGCATCGCCGCGTCGCGCGGGTATTTGCAGGCCAATTACGGCCTGGACCTGCCGCTGTCGTTGCCGAGCGAATATGAATGGACCCTGCTCGGCGGTATTCTCGTCGCAGCCCTGCTGATGGGCAGCGTGCCGGCCTGGCGCGCCTACCGGCAATCGTTGGCCGACGGCCTGTCGATACGTTTATGAGGAAGCTGTTGATGCGTCGCGTCGTGCTTGCGTTGTTGCTGTTGGTGGCCCTGCCCGTGTGGGCTGAAGACCAGCCCAAGGACCTGTCGTGGCAGGAGATGATCCCGCCGGACGCGCCGCCGGAAATCCCCAACATGAAACCGCTGCACGACTTGTCGGGCATGGCCGATGCGTTGTCGGTGGAGTCAGCGCCGGCCGCCAAGCAGGACCTGCCCAACGCGCCGGTCGTACAAAGCCTGGACGGCAAGCACATCCGCCTGCCGGGTTATATCGTGCCGCTGGAAGTCAGCGAAGAAGGTCGCACCACGGAGTTCCTGCTGGTGCCGTATTTCGGCGCGTGCATCCATGTACCGCCACCGCCGTCGAACCAGATCGTGCATGTCAAAAGCGAAGTCGGCGTGAAGCTCGACGAGTTGTATCAACCGTACTGGATCGAAGGCCAGATGCAGGTCAAACCGTCCAGCAGTGAACTGGCCGATGCCGGCTACCAGATGGATGCCGACAAGATCTATGTGTACGAGTTGCAGGAATAACCCGTGATTGCGCTTTCATTGAGCTGAGTCAAAAGCTCGAACGTTACGATCTTTACCATTGGACACAAGCAATTAATAACGTCCTTTGGAGCTCCCATGAACAAGTCCCTGCTCGGCGCGTCGCTTGTCGCGCTCGCCCTCGTCGCCCCTGTTGCCCACGCTCACGAAGCGGGTGACATCCTGATTCGCGCCGGTGCCATCACCGTCAACCCGAAAGCGGACAGCAGCAGTGTCAAGGTTGACCAGGGCCCGCTGGCAGGGACCAACCTGGGCGGCAAGGCGACCATGAGCAGCGACACCCAGCTGGGCTTGAACTTCGCCTACATGTTCACCAGCCACTGGGGTATCGAACTGCTGGCGGCCACGCCGTTCGAACATGATGTGAAGATCAAGAACACCGCCCTGGGCGCTGCCAACGGCAAGCTCGGTACGCTGAAGCACCTGCCACCGACCCTGAGCGTCGTGTACTACCCGCTGGACAGCAAGTCGGTATTCCAACCGTACATCGGCGCCGGTATCAACTACACCTGGATCTACGACGAGCACGTCGGCAGCCGCGCCGAGCAGGCCGGCTTCAGCAACTTCAAGGCGGAAAACTCCTGGGGTTGGGCCGCGCAGATCGGTGCGGACTACATGATCAACGACAAGTGGATGATCAACGCCCAGGCGCGCTACATCGACATCAGCACCAAGGCCACCGTGGATAACAACGCGCTGGGCCAGGGCACTCGGGCCAAGGTCAATGTGGATGTTGACCCGATGGTGTACATGGTCGGTATTGGCTACAAGTTCTAGGTTCTACCCAAGGCCCTGTTGTACAGGGCCTTTTTTGTGAGGCTTCCCCTGGAGGCAAGCGCCAATCAGAGGCCAGGCACACGTCCGTGTGCTGCGATTCAGGCTTCAGCCAGGAGTTGGCGAACTTCAGCGATGACCAAGTCAATGTTGAACGGCTTTTTCAACACCGCATTGAACAAGTCCGACCGCTCCATACCAATATGAGCCTGGGCTCCGCTGATCAGAATGATGGGCAAGTGTTTGACTGCCGGCAGGGCGCGAACCGCTTCGGCAAACTCCTGGCCATCCATGACCGGCATCATGAAGTCGGTGATGATCAACGCTGGCCGCTCGCGCTCCAGGACCTCGAGTGCTTTCTGGCCATTGCTCGCTTTTACGACCATGTACCCCTCATCCTCCAGCGCATAGCCGAGAATGTCAGCGATCAAATACTCGTCGTCGACGACCAGGATGGTGGTCATGTCAATTCAACCCGAATCAGAGACTTTGGACGTTGAGCCCGGCCGCCAGGAATCATCAGCGACAGCCAATGCATTTCTTGATGCCTTCTTCAAGTCAACGCCGTGTTCATGGATTACCACTTCAAGAAGCGAAGGATCGTAGAAGCTGTCTCGTACCTTAAGAATCGAAAGCATTCTTCTTAGTTCAGATTGAATCTCGAAGAAACGCATCAGCAGCAGGTTATCGACAATACTGGACAGGTCCGGGGTTGGAGAGCTGACCTCCGAACCAAAAACGTCACGCATCTCCCATGAGGCAAACACCGTTACGCCACGGGCACGAAGCTCGCTCATCAGGGCGCTGTAGAAATCAGTGATACGTGCCGGGTTTGTCGACACTCGGGTCATGCCGCTCAAGCTGTCGATGAACAGGCGCTTGATGCCCTTTTCCTCAACTATTTTCAGCAGACGTGCGCCGAGACCGTCGAGCAGGCCTTCTGTCGTGGGTTGCCAGGCAAGACTCAGCGCACCACTTTCTTCCATACCCTTGATATCAATACCCAGCGATTGGCCTTTGAGGCGTAACCGCTGCGGGCTTTCATAAAAACCGAAATGCAGGCCCGGCGCTTCCACTGTCGACTCAGCGAGGAACCGGAGCCCCAATGTGGTTTTCCCGACGCCGGAAGGCCCCATGACGAGGGTAACGGACGAACTGTGCAGGCCACCGCCGATGATGGCGTCCAGCGAACCGATGCCGCTGGTGATACGCGTCAGATCAGCACTGTCAGGTAAAGACGGATGGCTGTAGAGGCTTTCCAGACGCGGATAAACCACCAGGCCATCGTCGGTGATTTCACACTCGTGCAATCCGGTCAGTGCACCACTGCCGCGAGTCTTGCGCAGTTGAATACGGCGCACTGAACGGCTGCCGTGAAGCTCTTCACCCATCTCGATCACACCATCAACCATGGTGTGCTCGGGACTGCCGTCGTCCAACCGGGAACTGGTGAGAAACAGCACCGTACAACCGGCGAACGCAGCGTGCCCTTGCAGCTCGGAAATGAATTTCTTGGTGTCGATGGGCGAGTCAGCCTTGGAGCGTGCATTGAGCAAGCCATCAACCACTAACACGGTGGCCTTCTGGCGACTGATCTCACGCCGAAGCAGCTTGACCACCTCATCGAGACCTTCGTTCTCAAGGGTGTCAAACGCACTGACGAACTGAATTTCAGCCCCCACCCGGGAAACATCAAAGAAGTTCAGGGTCGAGAGGAACTGAAATAAACGGTCGTGGGATTCGGCCAGCAACGTGGCCACCAGTACACGGCCCCCATTGCGCGCATGGTTAAACCCCAGCTGATTGGCGAGGATGGTTTTACCGGATCCCGGGCGCCCCTGGATGATGTAGGAGGCACCTGCGACTAGCCCACCCTTGAGCAGAGCATCCAGCCCTTCTATTCCGCTTTGAAGGCGATTTAGCTTTTCCACAATGCAACCCTGATGTGAACAACAGGCTCTTGAGCCGAAGGTTTACGATGCTAACTCCATTTGTGCAATCGGGCTATCCACTCAGCCCGTTCAAGCGCGGGGCAAATAAAGCGTGAACGTACTTCCCTGACCAGGACGACTCTCTACCCTGATCTCTCCCCCCGACTGCTTGGCAAAACCAAATACCTGGCTGAGCCCCAACCCGGTTCCCTGGTCGTTGCCTTTGGTGGAGAAAAACGGTTCAAAGATTCTGTCGAGGTTGAGCGGTGCGATACCCGAACCATTGTCTGTGATGGAGACGGCAACGTAACTTCCGTTCATAAGGGCATGACCATTGGACGCAGGGATAAGGTCCATCGACTCAACACGGATAACCACCTCACCGTGATCAGGCATGGCGTCTCGGGCATTCATGAGCATATTGAGAATGGCGGTTTCAAACTGTTCTGGGTCAACGTGAACAACGCAGGGTGCTGCTGTGGACTCGATGCGTACGTTGATGCCTGTGCCAACCCGCAAAGCAATCGTATCGGCCATGGCCAACGTGCTTGAATTGACGTCCAGCGGTGCGGGATGGAGGGTTTGCCTGCGAGCGAAGGACAGCAATTGGCTGGTGAAGTGAGAACCACGCTTTACCGCCTCGGAAATGGCTTGCACCAGGCGCAGCCGCCGCTCTTCCGATACTGAAGGACGCTTCAAAAGATCTGCTGAAGAACGGATCACCGTCAGCAGGTTGTTAAAGTCATGAGCCACGCGGCCCGTTATCCGCCCCAGCGCTTCCATGTTTTGCGACTGCAGTAACTGCTCCTGGGTCGCATCCTGAACGGTTCCCGTCATCGCGACGGGGTGACCGTCATCGGCGTAACGGGCTCTGGCACACACGTGCAGCCAGCGAGTTTCACCGTGGGGCGTGACGATCCGGTAGTGAACGTCGTAGGCGCAGCGTTGAGCGATCGAGTGATCCCATGCTTCGGCCACTCGGCGCTTGTCTTCGGCGTGCACCAAGCGCTGCATGTGTTCATAGCTGAACGGTACGTGAGGTTCGAGTCCGAAGTTGAGGCGGCAAGTGGCTGAGGTCTTCAGCTCGCCCGTCGTCAAATCCAGGCGCCATATACCAAGCCCGGCGGCACTCAAAGCGAACTGCAGGTCGTGCGCTTCCTCATACACATCATCGTGAGGCGGCGGCGAACCATCCACCGGAGAGTTTGTTGCCATGATGGGTAGGGCTCCTCTTTTAGGCTGCCCATGGCTGGATGGGCGAAGTCTTCTTCTGAATGCGGACTTTTGCTTTTGCTGAACGAGCCGTAAGCACAATCAATCCCTATTGGCATGGATGACCGGGCGCACCAAAGGTTTCAAATTTTTCGTATGCCGTGGCGCATCCGACTTGCCAACACATATCACTTTTAACCGTCCGCGCACCGCCACAAAAAAAGGCGCCTGTTTCAGGCGCCTTTTTTATGTTTGACCGTGTCGATAGAACCGGTCGAGCAACGCCGGCAGCCCGGCCCGCCATGCCCGTGGCTTGATGCCGAAGGTGTGGAGGATTTTCTTGCAGGCCAGCACCGCGTGTTGCGGCTCGTCGGCTGCATCCGGACGGGCGGCGTGGGCCTGGGCGGTCGGCGCTTCCACGGCCAGCGGGTGGAAGTTGCGCGCTTCGGTCAGGATCGCCTGCCCCAGCGCCAGCGGGGTAGTCGCTTCGTGGCCGGCATAGTGATAAGTGCCCCACAACGGCGCGGCGCAATCCAGTTGCTTAAGCACCGAAATGATCACCCGCGCGGCATCGTCCACCGGCGTCGGGTTGCCCCGGCGGTCGTCGGCCATCAGCAGTTCGTCAGGTTTTTCGGCACGGGCCAGGAAGCGCCCGAGGGTGCCGTCGACGCTGTCATCCAGCAGCCAGCCGAAACGCAACAGCACGTGCTGCGGGCAGGTGGCGCGTACGCTCTGCTCGATGCGCCACAACGCTTGGCCTCGAAGGCCCAAGGGCACGGGTTCGTCTTTTTCGCTGTAGGCGGTGGCGCGGGAGCCATCGAACACCCGGTAGCTGGACGGTTGCAGCAGGGTGATGCTGTGGTGCTGGCACAGTTCCGCCAGGCGCTCGATCGCGTACTCCTGCGCGGCCAGACGCGTCTCGCTGACCGTCTCCGCCTGAAACCAGTCGAAGTAATAGGCGAGATTGATCAAGGCATCGGGACGGGTGTCGTCGAGCAGTTGCGTGAGGCTCGCGGCATCCCAGCCGTCTTGGGGCGGGCGCGGGGCGAGGAAACCGATGTCTTCCTCCGCACCGAGGCGAATCAGCGCCTGCCCGAGGGCATTCCCGCCGCCCAGTAACATAAGGCGCATTCGCATAGATTGAGCAGGCCCGGTCTGTTTGGAACGATGGTTATTATCGACAGGCTTGTGAGCCATGCCGTTGGCATTTGCCAGAATCGTTGCATTTTGCGGGTTTGTAGCGCAACCGTCACTTATAAAGTGCGCCGCCGATTGCGGCCGGGGGGGGTTTAGGTAGAGAGAGCCTTTTTATGGCTAGGGAGCATGCAGTGGCCAGGGGCCTTGCAGTGGTCAGCGAGCTTGCTGTGGCCAGGGAGCTTCTTGTGGCGAGGGAGCTTGCTCCCGCTGGGCTGCGTAGCGGCCCCAAAAAAGCGGGAGCGCTGCGCACTCCAGCGGGAGCAAGCTCCCTCGCCACTGCAAGCTCCCTCGCCACAACAAGCTCCCTCACCACAGGGAATGCATCCCGGGGTTGCAAGTTGCCAGGGCCGGCCGCATAAATTGGGTATGAACCTTCCTGAATCAACGGACACGGTCTTGAACGGTTTCCACCCCGCCGTCAGCACCTGGTTCCGCAGCACGTTCCCGTCGGTGACCGCCGCCCAGGCCCAGGCGTGGCCGCTGATCCGCCAGCGCCGCTCCACACTGATCGCCGCACCCACCGGCTCCGGCAAGACCCTGACTGCCTTTCTCGCGGTGCTGGACGATCTCGTGCACCAAGGCCTGGCCAATGGCGGCCAACTGCCAGACCAAACGCTGGTGGTCTACGTCTCGCCCCTGAAGGCTCTTTCCAACGACATCCAGATCAACCTGCAAACCCCGCTGGCCGGCATCACCGATCACTTGCAGCGCCTCGACCTGCCTCCGCTGGCGATCCGCACCGCCGTGCGTACCGGCGACACCCCGCAGAAAGACCGCGCCCTGATGCGCAAGCACCCGCCGCACATCCTGGTCACCACCCCGGAATCGCTCTACGTGCTGCTCGGCTCGGATTCCGGCCGGCAGATGCTTGCCAGCACCCGCACGGTGATCATCGATGAGATCCACGCCATCGCCGCCAGCAAGCGCGGCAGCCACATGGCCCTGACACTGGAGCGCCTGCAGGGTTTGTGCAGCGAACCGCTGACCCGCATCGGCCTGTCGGCCACGCAAAAGCCCATCGAGGCGGTGTCGCGCTTTCTGGTGGGCACCGGCCGGCCTTGCGAGATCGTCGATATCGGCCACGCACGCCCACGGGACCTGGATATCGAAGTGCCGCCGGTGCCGCTGTCGGCCGTCATGGCCAACGACGTGTGGGAGCTGGTCTACGACCGCCTCGCCGAACTGGCCAGGCAACACCGCACCACGCTGATTTTCGTCAACACCCGGCGCCTGGCCGAACGCCTGGCCCGGCACTTGAGCGAGCGCCTGGGCAAAACCGCCGTCGCCGCCCACCACGGCAGCCTCGCGAAGGAAATGCGCCTGGACGCCGAACAACGGCTCAAGGCCGGTGAGCTGCAGGTGTTGATCGCCACTGCGTCGCTGGAACTGGGGATTGATATCGGCGATGTCGACCTGGTGTGCCAGATCGGCTCGCCCGGCTCGATCAACGGTTTTCTGCAACGGGTCGGACGCTCCGGGCATCAGGTCGGCGGCACGCCCAAGGGCCGGTTGTTCGCCACCACCCGTGACGACCTGATCGAATGCGCCGCCCTGCTCGACTGCGTGCGCCGGGGCGAGCTGGACACCTTGCTGATTCCGGTTGCGCCGCTGGATGTGCTGGCCCAGCAGATCATCGCCGAAGTCAGCTGCCAGGAATGGCAGGAACAGGCCCTGCTCACGCTGATCCGCCGCGCCTCGCCCTACGCCGAGCTGGATGAGCGTCACTATCAGGCACTGCTGCAAATGCTCGCCGAAGGCTACAACGGGCGCCAGGGCCTGCGCAGCGCCTACCTGCACCGCGACGCCATCACCCGCACCCTGCGTGGCCGGCGGGGCGCCAAGCTCACCGCCGTGACCAGCGGCGGCACCATCCCCGACAACGCCGACTACAGCGTGCTGCTTGAGCCGCAAAGCCTGAACATCGGCAGCGTCAACGAAGACTTCGCGGTGGAAAGCATCGCCGGCGATATCTTCCAGCTGGGCAACACCTCCTACCGCATCCTGCGAGTGGAACCCGGGAAGGTGCGGGTCGAGGATGCCCACGGCCAGCCGCCGACCATTCCGTTCTGGCTCGGCGAAGCACCGGGGCGCAGTGCCGAGTTGTCGTTTGCCGTGGCGCGTTTTCAGGGGCAACTGGACGCGCTGCTGGGCGCCACGCCGGGTAACCTGCAACCGGCGCTCGATTGGCTCACCGGCGCCCTCGGCCTGAACCTGGCCAGCGCCGAACAACTGCTGGATTACCTGGCGCGGGCGCGGCTGGCGCTGAGCGCGCTGCCGTCCCAGGACACGTTGATCATGGAACGGTTTTTCGACGAGTCCGGCGGCACCCAATTGATCATCCATACGCCGTTCGGCAGTCGCATCAACCGCGCCTGGGGCCTGGCGCTGCGCAAGCGGTTTTGCCGCACCTTCAACTTCGAACTGCAAGCCGCCGCCAGCGAGGATGCGATCGTGTTGTCGCTGTCCACCAGTCACAGCTTTGAGCTGGACGAAGTGTGGCGCTACCTGAACAGCAACACGGCCGAGCACATCCTGATCCAGGCGGTACTGGATGCACCGCTGTTCGGCGTGCGCTGGCGCTGGAATGCCGGGGTGGCCCTGGCATTGCCGCGCTACACCGGTGGGCGCAAGGTGGCGCCGCAGATCCAGCGCATGAAGAGTGAAGACCTGATCGCCAGTGTGTTCCCCGACCAGATCGCCTGCCTGGAAAACCTCGCTGGCGAGCGCGAAGTGCCCGAGCATCCGCTGGTGGAGCAAACCCTCGACGACTGCCTGCACGAGGCCATGGACAGCGAAGGCTGGCTGGCCCTGTTGCGGCGCATGGAGCGCGGCGAAATCCGCCTGATCAGCCGTGATCTGCCGGCGCCGTCGCCACTGGCAGCAGAGATTCTCAGCGCCCGCCCCTACACCTTTCTCGACGACGCTCCGCTGGAGGAGCGCCGCACCCAGGCCGTGCTCAACCGGCGCTGGAGCGACCCGCAAAGCACCGATGACCTTGGTGCGCTGGATGCCGAAGCGATTGCCGGTGTGTGCGAGGAAGCCTGGCCGGCGCCCAATGGCCTGGACGAGATGCATGAAGCACTGATGAGTTTGGCGTGCATTGCCGAATCGGAGGTCACGGCGCAGTGGGCCGAATGGCTGCAAGCCCTGGCCGACGGTGGGCGCGCCAGCCGATTGCAGATTGGTGCTAATCAAGCCGTTTGGGTCGCCCTGGAGCGCTTGAGCTGTTTAACGGCGATCTACCCGAATGACCTGCCGCTGTTGCCAGGTTTCGATGAGCCCTGGACCTTCGATGAAGCCTTGGTGGAAGTGCTGCGGGCGCGCCTGAGCGGTTATGGCCCATTGACGCTGATCGAGATCGCCGCGCCCCTGGCCTTGCCGGTGGCCGACGTATCACAGGCACTCGCGCGGCTGGAGAGCGAAGGCTACGTGCTGCGCGGCCGTTTCAGCCCCGGCGCCAGCGCCGAACAATGGTGCGAACGCCACCTGCTGGCGCGCATTCACCGCTACACGGTCAAGCGCCTGCGCCGGGAAATCGAGCCGGTGGCGTTGCAGGATTTCATGCGTTTTCTGTTCGATTGGCAGCACTTGTCGAACGGCACCCGGGGCCAGGGCAGCGCGGTGTTGCCGCAGATCGTCGCGCAGTTGGAAGGGTACGCCGCAGCCACTTCGGCCTGGGACAGCGATTTGCTCAGCGCACGAATCAAGGATTACGCGCCCCACTGGCTGGACGATTTGTGCCGCAGCGGCAAAGTGGTGTGGACACGCCTGAGCAACAAGGCCGGCGCGACGGCCCTGCGCAGCACGCCAGTGGTGCTGTTGCCCCGCAGCCAGGTGCCATTATGGAGTGGACTGACCGAAGCGCCGGACAGCACCGAGCTGTCGCCCAAGGCACAGAAAGTTCATCAGGCGCTGCGGGAAAACGGCGCGCTGTTTTTCGATGAATTGATCCACGAAGCCCATCTGCTGCGCAGCGAACTGGAAACCGCGTTGCAGGAACTGGTGGGCGCGGGGCTGGCGAACGCCGACAGCTTCGCCGGCCTGCGCGCCCTGACCACGCCGGCGAGCAAACGTCAGGCCCGCAGCAGTCGGCGCGGACGTGGCGCGTTTGTCGGCGGGATGGACGATGCCGGGCGTTGGGCCCTGGTACGGCGGGCGCCGGTGGCGGACGGCACACGTCCGGGGGCTCACTCGGCCGAGACGCTGGAGCATGTGGCGATGACCTTGCTGCGCCGCTACGGGGTGGTGTTCTGGCGCCTGCTGGAGCGCGAGGCGGACTGGCTGCCCAGTTGGCGCGAATTGCTGCGTACGTTCCACCGGCTGGAGGCCCGGGGCGAGATTCGGGGCGGGCGGTTTGTGAGTGGTTTGGCGGGGGAACAGTTTGCGTTGCCGGAAGCGATTCCGCTGCTGCGGGAAGTTCGGCGGCGGCCCCACGATGGAAGCTTGATTGCCGTGTGTGGGGCGGATCCGCTGAACCTGGTCGGTACGCTGCTGCCGGGTAGCAAGGTGCCGGCGTTGAGCGGCAATCGGTTGGTGTACCGGGATGGTTTGCCGGCGGCGGTGGAGATTGCCGGCAAGCAGCAGGTGTTGCTGGAGTTGGATCAGCAGGAGGCCGGGTTGGTGCGGGAAAAACTGATCAGACACTGACTTGTGCAGTGCCCGTAATGACGCCTTCGCGAGCAAGCCCGCTCCCACATTTGACCGCATTCCAAGGGTGGAACCGTATCGAATGTGGGAGCGGGCTTGCTCGCGAAGAGGCCGGCGGCCTCAACACAAAACTATTGGGTTCTTGGCTGCTCAGTGAGCACCACCGACGAAGGCACTTCTTCCTCCGGCTCATCCACCTGCTGCCCGACCCGCTGCGGCAGCATCACCTGCTGTGGATAAGTTTGCGCGAAGTGAACAAAGGCACAGTTATCCACAAGCTTTTTCAAGCGCTGGTTAAACGCGCGGCTCACCGCATATTGCCCACCCGACACCGTGCGGAATTGCGCCGTCAGCACCACGCCGTTGAGGTCCATCTTGTCGACGCCAAATACCTCCAGCGGCCCTTGCAGGTTGTACTTGAGGAACACGTCGTCGCGGATCGACTGCCCCGCCTCGCGAATCAGTTCCACGGCCTTGTCGACATCGGTGTCGTAGGTGAACTGCACCGAGAAGAACGCATAGGCGAATTGCCGCGACTGGTTGGTGACGGCCTTGATCTGCCCGAACGGCACCGAATGCACAAACCCCTTGCCGTCCCGCAGGCGCAGGGTGCGGATGGTCAGGCCCTCCACGGTACCGGCGTGGCCGGAGTCGAGCACCACCCAATCGCCAATCGACAGGGTGTCTTCGATGATGATGAACAGCCCGGTGATTACATCCTGCACCAGTTGCTGGGAGCCAAAACCAATGGCCAGGCCCACCACCCCGGCACCCGCCAGCAGCGGTGCGACGTTGATCCCCAGGTTGGCCATGGTGGTGATCGCGCAGATCACCACCAGGATGATTTTCACTGCGTTGCGCAGCAGTGGCAGGATGGTTTTCACCCGCGTGCTGGGCTGGCGGCTGGAGCGTTTGTTGACCGGGGGTTTCAATGCTTCCTGAATCGCCGTGTCGAGCACCACCCAGAACAGCCAGGTCACCAGCAGGATCAAACCGATGCTGCTCAGGGAGTCGCTGATGGCCCGGCCCACGGAGTTGCGCTGGGCAAACTCAAACAGCGAAACGCCCCAGATACGCCCGAGTATTTCGATAAAGGCGATGGCCATCACGATGCGCAACAGCGCGTGCAGCAGGCTGAGGAAACGTTCCTTGTAGGCGCTGCTGCGCTGGACCGCCACCGTGCTGCGGGACTGGAACAGGTGCTGCAACACCGTGCTGAGAAACACCGTGCCGATCAGCAGGATCGTGGTGAACAGCGCACAGCGCAGGGCTTTCTGGCTGTCGTCGCCGGCGCCGATCAGGTTGATCGCCGACACCAGCACCATCAGCAGGATCGGCCAATACCACAGGCCGGAAAACACCCGCAGGGATTGCTGCACCGCCGGGTGTTTCAGGCGCTGGGCCAGGGGCCGGTTGCGGATCAAATGCGCCACCGGACGGCGCAGGCGAATCACCAGCATGCCGAAAATCACCGAGGCAAACAGCCCGGTGAAGATCGCGACGCTGGCGGTGATATTGCCCCCCAGTTGGCGGGCGATCTGTGGGCTGGTCAGCGCATCGCTGAGGGCGGCAAGGAAGCCGATCAGGAACAGCGGCTTGGGGCAGTAGTCCCGAATAATCTTCACCGCAGGGCGCTTGTGGCCGACGTTGAACATGACGATCACGCACAACAGGATCGAGGTGGAGAAGATGCCGCTGCTGGTGGCGTAGGCAAAACACAGCGCCAGCGCACGGCCCACCGAGGTGGGCAAGAAGTGGCTGACGTAGAGCGTCAATGGCAGGCAGATAAGCGCCGGTATCGTGTAGGGAATCAGGTAACCCAGCAACGCCTGGAGGCGCTGGCGAGGTGCGATATGCCGCTGCAGGCTCAGGCGCTTGACGATAAAGCGCCCCAGCAGGGTCAGCGCGGCGAACGCGCCGATCCACACCCCGGACAACAACAGGAAATCCCCGGCCACGCTCCACGAGGAACGTTCGGACGGCTGGTTGACCAGCTTGTCCACCTCATCTGCCGCCCGGTCGGCCCGCAGGCGCCAGGCGTCGACCAGGTTCTGGTTGAGGTCGAGCTTGTCCTGCACATCATCGATGCTGGAGCTGATGGCGCCGAGCAGGCCGCCTTCTACCAAAAGTTCCGGCTTCGCCGGGGCGGCAGGCTCTGGAGCCGCGGGGGCAGTGGCCGCTTGCAGCGCGCCGCTGCCGCAGAACAGCAGCGTGCCGAGCAGTAGCACAGTCTTTAAATTCAACAAAACACCGGGCTCCTTCAGAAGGGTCTGTAAGGAACTGACGGGTTTGACGCCTGATCGTTCCCCGTATACTTCGATCCGTGCGCCCCAGGCAAATATCAAATGCCAATACCTGGCTTTTTCCGCACAAGCCGAACCCCGAGACTGCGCTCCTGATTGAAACCCACCGGAGTTGCAGCCATGCCCATTGCCTTGCTCGCGCTGACCCTCAGCGCTTTTGCCATCGGGACGACCGAGTTCGTCATCGTTGGCCTGTTACCCACCATCGGCGCCGACCTGGGTGTCGACTTGCCGTCCGCCGGCCTGCTGGTCAGCCTCTACGCCCTGGGCGTGGCCATCGGCGCGCCGGTACTCACCGCCCTCACCGGCAAAGTGCCACGCAAACTGCTGCTGTTGTCGCTGATGGTGCTGTTCACCCTCGGCAACCTGCTGGCCTGGCAAGCGCCGAGTTATGAGTCCCTGGTACTGGCACGGATCGTCACCGGCCTGGCCCACGGGGTGTTCTTCTCGATTGGCTCCACGATCGCCACAAGCCTGGTGCCCAAGGAAAAAGCCGCCAGCGCGATTGCCATCATGTTTACCGGCCTGACCGTCGCGTTGGTGACCGGTGTGCCACTGGGGACGTTTATCGGCCAGCACTTCGGCTGGCGCGAAACCTTCCTCGCCGTCTCGGCCCTGGGCTTGATCGCGTTTATCGGCAGCCTGCTCTACGTACCGAAAAACATCGCCCACAGCAAACCCGCGTCACTGTTGCAACAACTGCAAGTATTAAAACAACCACGGCTGCTGCTGGTGTACGCCATGACGGCGGTGGGTTACGGCGGCTCGTTCATCGCGTTCACCTACCTGGCGCCAATCCTTCAGGACATCTCCGGGTTCAGCGCCGGCACCGTCAGCCTGGTGTTGCTGGTGTATGGTATCTCGGTGGCCATCGGTAATATCTGGGGCGGCAAGCTGGCCGACAAACGCGGCCCGATCAGCGCCCTGAAAATCATCTTTGCCCTGCTCGCCGCTGTGTTGTTCGTGCTGACCTTCACCGCGGGTAATCCATGGCTGGCCCTGGCCACTGTGCTGGTGTGGGGCGCGGTCGCTTTCGGCAATGTGCCGGGCTTGCAGGTGTATGTGGTGCGCCAGGCGGAACATCACACGCCGAACGCGGTGGACGTGGCCTCGGGCCTGAACATTGCGGCGTTCAACCTGGGGATTGCCGGTGGCGCGTGGGCCGGCGGCATGATCGTCGCCCACATGGGCTTGATCCACACGGCGTGGATTGGCGGTTCGGTGGTGTTGGTGGCCTTGGCGCTGACGGCCTGGAGCGGGCGCCTTGACCGGCTGGGGCCGGTGTATGCCGAAAGTTCGACCCGGGTGGTTGGCGGGCACTGATCCCGCAGCGATAAAGAACCCAATGTGGGAGCGGGCTTGCTCGCGAAAGCGGTAAGTCAGTCAACAGAGATATCGACTGACCCACCGTCTTCGCGAGCAAGCCCGCTCCCACATTTTGAGAGGTGCCGTCTGTAGGACCGTCGAAACTTTCTCCCGATCATCATAGTCACCCTAAAACGGAGGTCACCACACAGTTAACCCACGGGAGTCATCATGGCCGCGATTCATATCGGCATTTCCGGCTGGCGCTACACGCCCTGGCGGGGGGATTTCTACCCCGAGGGCCTGACCCAGAAGCGCGAGCTGCAGTTTGCCTCACGGGCGGTCAACAGCATCGAGATCAACGGCTCGTTCTACGCGCTGCAAACACCCAAGCGCTATGCCGAATGGTATGGCGACACGCCTGAAGGGTTTGTGTTCAGCGTCAAGGCGCCGCGCTATATCACGCATATCCTGCGGTTGCGGGAGGTGCACAAGCCGATGGCGAATTTCTTCGCCTCCGGGGTGCTGGAACTCAAGGAAAAGCTCGGGCCGATCCTCTGGCAGTTCCCGCCCAGTTTCAAATTCGACCCGCCGTTGTTTGAAGCCTTTCTCGCCGAATTACCCACTACTACCCAGCAGGCCGCCGCCCTCGCCCGCGAGCATGAGCCGCGCCTGAACGGCAAGGCGAGCCTGCAAGCCCACGGTAAAAAGCCGCTGCGCCATGCGGTGGAGATTCGCCACAAGAGTTTCGCCGTGCCGGAGTTTGTCGAGATGCTCGACAAGCACGGCGTGGCCCTGGTGGTGGCCGACACAGCCGGCAAGTGGCCGTACCTGGAAGACGTCACGGCCAACTTTGTGTACCTGCGCCTGCATGGGGACAAAGCGCTGTATGCCAGCGGCTATACGTCCGAAGCGCTCAAGCGCTGGGGCGATCGCATCGAACGCTGGAGCCACGGCAAACAACCCGCCGATGCACAGTTGATCGACCCGAAGCACAAACCCCGCGCCCGCAAGCAACGCGACGTGTTTTGCTATTTCGATAACGACATCAAGGTGCGCGCGCCCTTCGATGCGCGCCAATTACTGCAGCGTTTCGGCCTGGACCAGGCACTGGCCACCGAACCCGGCAAGTTGCCGGACACGGGGGTGTTGCCATGACCCATCCGGAGCTGATGCCAACCACGCCCACCGAAACCATCACCCGCTTCAGGGTGCTGACGGTCAATACCCACAAGGGCTTCACCGCGCTCAACCGGCGCTTCATATTGCCCGAGTTGCGGGAGGCGATTCGCAGCGTGGCCGCCGACGTGGTGTTCCTCCAGGAAATCCACGGCACCCATGAACGCCACCCCAAGCGCTACAGTAACTGGCCGAGCATGCCGCAATACGAATTCCTCGCCGACAGTATCTGGCCGCAATACGCCTACGGTCGCAACGCGGTGTATCCCCATGGCGACCACGGTAATGCGTTGCTGTCGAAATTCCAGATCATCCGCTACGACAATCTCGACATCTCCCAGAGCGGCCACGAAAGTCGCGGGCTGCTGCATTGCGTGCTGCGCTTGCCGGGCAACGTGCAGGACGTGCATGCCATCTGCGTGCACCTGGGGCTGCGGGAAGTCCATCGCCAGCAGCAACTGCGCCTGATCGCGCAGCGGGTCGCCGAGATTCCCGCCGACGCGCCGGTGATTGTCGCCGGTGATTTCAATGACTGGCGCCAGCGCGCCGATCTCGCCCACTGCGGGTTGCGGGAAGTGTTTATCGAAACCCACGGCAAGCCGGCCCGCACCTTCCCGGCGCGCCTGCCGCTGCTGCCGCTGGACCGCATCTATGTGCGCAACCTCAAGGTGCATCAGCCCCAAGTCCTGACCAGCCGCCCGTGGTCACACTTGTCGGACCATGCGCCGCTGTCGGTGGAGATCGAGCTATGAACAGCGCACCACTGGAAAAGGTCGCGGTGGAACACATCGCGACCGACCAACCGCCGGACGATGCCGTGGCCCGGGATCTGGATTACGGCTGGCAGAGCGGTAACCAGATCGAGTTGCTGGAGAACGGCGAGGCCTACTTTCCCAAAGTGTTCGAGGCGATGCGCCAGGCCCAGCGGGAGATCTTGCTGGAGACCTTTATCCTTTTCGAAGACAAGGTCGGCCACGAGCTCAAAGGCATTTTGATCGAGGCGGCGCAGCGTGGCGTCAAGGTCGTCGCCAGCCTCGATGGCTTTGGTTGTGGCGAGCTGACACCGGGGTTTCTCAGCGAATTGAGCCAGGCCGGCGTGACCGTGCAGATGTTCGACCCGGCGAGCAAGACATTGGGGTTTCGCACCAACTGGTTTCGCCGCCTGCACCGCAAGATTGTGGTGGTGGATGCCAATGTGGCGTTTATCGGCGGGATCAATTTCTCGGCGGATCACTTGGGGGATTTCGGCCCCGAGGCCAAGCAGGATTATGCCGTGCAGGTGCAGGGCCCGGCAGTCGCCGACCTGCATCATTTCGCCCTCGCACAAAGTGGCCGGCGTGTGCGCAAGCGGCGCGGCTGGCGGCGCGAGCAACGCCCGTCGCCATGGGCTGCCGGCGAAGGCGACGGCCTGGTACGGCTGATCTACCGGGACAATCTGCAACACCGTACCGATATCGAAGAGGCCTACCTGCACGCCCTGCGCAAGGCCGAGCGGCGGGTGGTGATCGCCAACGCCTATTTCTTTCCCGGCTACCGCCTGCTGCGGGAAATTCGTAATGCCGCGCGGCGCGGCGTGCACGTGCAGTTGATCATGCAGGGCCAGCCGGATGTGCTGCTGGCCAAGCTGGCGGCACGCATGCTCTATGACTATTTGCTCAAGGAAGGCGTGGTGATCCACGAGTACTGCCAGCGTCCGTTGCACGGCAAGGTGGCGCTGGTGGATGAAGAGTGGAGCACGGTGGGTTCGAGCAATCTCGACCCGCTGAGCCTGTCGCTGAACCTGGAGGCGAATGTGCTGGTTCGTGATCGTGGCTTCAACCAGCAGTTGTTCGAGCGCCTGGAATACCTGAGCCAGAACCACTGCAAGACCATGCCGGAAAACCGCGCGCCTCGCGGCTGGTTCTGGCGGGTGACCGTGGGTTTCGTGGTGTTCCATGTGCTGCGGCATTTTCCGTCGTGGACCGGCTGGTTGCCGGCCCACAAGCCGAGGTTGAAACCCTTCGTTCTTGAGGAGCGTGCGGATCATGACCCAAGCTCGCATCGCTGAAGAAAGCGCTCGCCCCGGCTTCTTGAAACGCTGGAAAAAACCGCTGACGGTGGTGTTTTTCCTGGTGCTGATCGTGTTGTTCACCCTGCTCGCCCGGCGTATCGACTGGAGCGAAGTGCTCGACACCCTGGGCGACTTCAAGCTGCGCACGCTGCTCATCGCGGGTGGGCTGACTTTGTGCAGTTTCCTGGTGTATTCGTGCTTCGACCTGATCGGCCGCACCTACATCCGCCAGCCGTTGGGCTGGAAGCAGATTTTGCCGGTGGGCATCATCAGCTATGCGTTCAACCTCAACCTGAGCGCGTGGGTAGGTGGCATCGCCATGCGCTATCGGTTGTATTCCCGACTCGGGGTGAGCAGCGGGAACATCGCGAAGATCCTCGGCTTGAGCCTGGCCACCAACTGGTTCGGCTACATGGCGATCGCCGGCGCGGTATTCAGCAGCGGGCTGGTGACATTGCCGCCGGGGTGGAAGCTCAGCAGCGGTGCGTTGCAAGGCGTCGGCGTGCTGTTGGTACTGGCGAGCCTGGGTTACCTGCTGGCCTGTCGCTTGTCGAAAAAGCGCGCATGGTCGATACGCGGGATTGAAATCAGCCTGCCGTCGCTGCGCATGGCAGTGTTGCAGTTGGCGCTCGGCGCGCTGAACTGGTCGCTGATGGCAGCAGTGATTTTTACCCTGCTGCCCAAGCAGCTGGATTACCCCGTGGTGCTCGGGGTGTTGCTGATCAGCAGCATTGCCGGGGTGGTCACGCATATCCCGGCAGGGCTGGGTGTGCTGGAGGCAGTGTTCATTGCCTTGCTGCAGCACGAAGCGTCCCGCGGCAGTCTGCTCGCGGGGCTGATCGCCTACCGCGCAATCTACTTCATCCTGCCCCTGCTGGTGGCCCTGGTGATGTACCTCGCGGTCGAAGCCAAGGCCAAGGCATTGCGCGTGAAGAAAACGCCTACGACTGGATGATGCTCAAGCGCTCGCCCACCACCATCTCGGTAATCCAGTCCACCAGGATCGAGGTGTAGGCCTGCTGGGAAACCGGATCACTCAGGGAATGATCCGCACCGTCGATAATCCGGTGAGTCAGCGAATGCGTCTGCTGGCAGGCGGCGCGGTAGCTCATGATGGTGGCGTGGGGCACGTGGTCGTCGGTCTCCGACTCCACGATCAACACATCACCGGTAAACGCCGCGCAAGCATGCAGGGCGCGATTGGTTTCGGCGTGCACAAAGGTGCCGCGATAATCCATCAGGTCGGCTTTATCGAGGTCGCGCTTGGGCTTGAGCCATTCCTGGTCGCGGTACAGCGCCGGCACCCGCAAAGCCAGCCAGCGCACGGGGCGCAGCGAAGTGAGGATGGCGGCCAGGTAACCGCCGTAGCTGGTGCCCACCACCGCCACCGCCGAGGTGTCGATGGCCGGGTGTGACAACAGGCGGTCGTAGGCCGCGAGCAGGTCGCGCAGGTTGTCTTCGCGGGTGACGCGGGATAACGGAATGCCGTTGCCGGCATGGCCGCGCAGGTCGAATGTAAGGCATACACAACCGAGCCCGGCGATACCCTTGGCGCGTTCCAGGTCACGCTCCTGGCTCCCGCCCCAGCCGTGCACAAACAACACCCCCGGTACTTTCGATTTGGGACTGAGGAAGGTCCCGCTCATCTGTTCGTCGTCGATATCAATGGCAATGGTTTCGCTTCTAGCCGTCATAGGATTTGACCGTCACGTACTTGAGAAGAAAGTCGCTGTTTTCTGCCGGGCCCCGGTACACCTCGATCGCGTCAGCCGGCAGTGGCTGGTCGACGTAGGTTTCTACCGACGAGACATAAATCGCCCGCAGCCCGGGATTGTTGACGAAGCTTTGCAGCGCCGCGACTTCCGCGCTGCTGGCCCCGCCCATGCGCCAGGATTGCTCGAGCACGCCGCTGCGGCGTTGGCCGTCGCTGTCCAGGCCCTGGGCGATGTCGTAATTGCGCCGCGAGGCGTAGAACCCGGGATAGGCCTCATCCGCCGCGTTATCGAAGACCTGCGCTTGCTGGATGGCCAGGCGCACGTCAGCGGGCAGGTCGAGCTTGAGCAGGTCTTCGTAGTAGCCCTGGACCACCAACAGGTTGGAACCACCATAGACCTCTTCGCCCTGCCCGTCCCGGGTCAGGTATTGATCGCCGCAGTAGCTGATGACGTGATCGCCGATAAAGCTCTGGCCGACACTGTGGGTGACCACGTCACTCAGGTCCTGCTCCAGCACCACGCCGTCGCTGAACAATTGCGCCGCATCAGGGCGCGCGAGGATGGCGTCGAACTCGTCGAGGCTGCGGATCACTTCCTGGCCGCGACCGGCGCAGGCATGCACGGGCTTGAGACGGATCGGCCCGGTGTACAGCAAATGGGTCGCCGCCGGCCGCGCATCTTCCAGGGCGTGCACACTCAACCCATCCAGCACCACATTGCGGATGCGCTCGGAAAAAAGCGGCGACCAGCCTTCGGGCGCAACCGCGTTTTTATTCAGCAAACCGTGGCTGATGGCCTTGGTGCAGATGAAATCGTGATCGACGTAGCCGCCCCACAAATCCTCAGGGCCTTTGACGCCGAATTGCCGCGCCTGGGCCGCGCCGACCAGCGTCTGAGTGGGCAATAGATAGAGGTCGCGCCCACTGTGCAGCTCAGGGTTATAGCTGCCGCCATATTTGAGCCCGAGGACGTGCGCCAGCCAACGGGCCAGCGCGCGGTTGGTTTCGACTTCGTGCAACGGCGCGTGCGGGCGAATCGAATGCGCCACAACGATTTTTTTGCGATTTGTCGGGGTCATGCGTCCCCCTTGGCTGTTATGCCATGTGTGTAGGGAGACGGTTGCAGGGATCAAGCCAAGGCGGCATTTATCCAAACGCGCGGGGAATCAATCAGTTGCGGGAAAAGCGATAGCACTTGGCCTGTTTTATTCTGCACGAAATGCTCAAGGTGTCGCGGCGTTCTGCACGATTCAGGCTTGCGCCTTAGAGGGCGTCACGCCGAAACGGCTGCGGTAATCACTTGGCGCCAGCCCGGTGATTTTCTTGAAGGTGGCGCGGAAAGCACCAGGGTCCTGATAACCCACGGTCCAGGCGATGTGATCAATGGTGCCGTTGGTGAACTCGAGCATCTGGCGCGCCTTGCCGACACGCAGGTGCTGGCAATATTCGGTGGGTTTCAAACCGGTGGCGGCGCGGAACCGTCGCAGGAAGGTGCGTTCCTCAAGTCCCGCCTCCTGCGCCATGGCAGCCAACGAAACATCCACCGCACCGCTGGCCTGCAGCCAATGTTGCACCTTGAGAATCGCAGCGTCGCCATGGGCAAGGATCGGCGCAAAGTTACTGCCGCACTCACTGGCGCTGTCACTGTGTTCGATCACCAGGAAACGCGCGGTGCTGGCAGCGATGCTCGGGCCGAGCAAACGGTCCACCAGGCGCAGGCCCAATTCGGACCAGGCCATGAGGCCGGCGGTGGTGATCAAGTCGCCGTCGTCGACGATGGGTTTGTCGGCTTCCAGGCGAATCGCCGGATAACGGGCGGCGAAGGTTTTCGCCGACGTCCAGTGCGTGGTGGCGCTGCGACCGTCCAACAGGCCGCTTTCCGCCATCAGGATCGAACCTACGCACACCCCGCCCAGAATGGTCCCGGAGCGATGTTGCTGGCGCAGCCAATCCAGCAATTCGGCGGACGCCTGGCCCTCGAAAAAGCCGGCAATGGAGGGTGGAATCAGCAAGGCCGTCAACCTATCCCCGCTACCGGGCTCGCTATCGAATACACGGGTCGGCGCACCGCCTGTTTCAGCCTGCCAATGGCTGATGCGCAGGGACGGCAGTTGCTCGGACTGATGCTCGGTCGCAATCCGGTTGGCGACCGCGAACAGGTCGGTCAAGCCATGCACGGCAGCCATTTGCGCACCGCTGTAGATCAGCACGCCGAGCTCGACGATCGCCATTGTCAGTTTTCCCTCTGTTATTGTCGGTGCGGCCAATCCCCAGGCGTCACGCCAGCCAGGATACTGGACGCATCAACCCTCACAAGGAAACCAACATGGCCAAGCAAGCGCTCATCCTAATCGATATCCAGAACGACTACTTCCCCCAGGGCAAGTGGCCGCTAGACGGAGTGGACGCGGCGGCAGACAAGGCGCAGCAAGTGCTACAGGCATTTCGCCAGGCAGGCGATGCGGTGATTCACGTACGCCACGAATTCACCTCCGACGATGCCCCCTTCTTCACCCCGGGTTCGGAAGGTGCACACCTGCACCCCAAGGTGCTGAACCAGGCCGACGAGCCGGTGGTGCTCAAGCATTTCGTCAATGCGTTCCGCGAAACCAACCTGCGGGCCCTGCTGGAACAACGCAGCATCACCGAGCTGGTGGTGGTGGGCAGCATGAGCCATATGTGCATCGACGGCGTGGTGCGCGCCGCGTCGGACCTGGGCTACAGCGTGACCGTGATCCACGATGCCTGCGCCACGCGGGACCTGGAATTCAATGGCAGCGTCGTGCCGGCAGCCCAGGTGCATGCGGCGTTTATGTCGTCGCTGGGGTTTGCTTATGCGAGCGTGGTATCGGCGGAACAGTTCTTGTCCGCCGATTGACCTTCTCCGCGCTTACCGGGTAGCGATGATGAACAGGCGCGGAAACGGCAGCAACACAGTGCCATCGGCCAGCGCTGGATAAGCCTTGGTGATCCGCGCCAGGTACTCGTCGAGGAAGGCGTTCCTTTCTGACTCGGTCAGGGGCGCCAGGAATGGACGCAACGCCGAACCCTTGAACCACTCCACCACCGCGGCGGAACCTGCCAGCGGATGGTGGTAAGTGGTGCGCCATACATCCACGGTGGAACAGTGTTGGCTCAGCAACTCAAAGTAGTAGCTCGCGGTATGGCGTTCATTGTGTTTGACGCTGCCGATCTTTGCGGCCCACGGGCCGTCCGCCGCGACTTCCCGCGCCAGCTTGTGGGCCGGCTGGTCAAGATTGTCGGGCGTCTGCACCGCCAGGGTGCCGCCGGAGGTCAGTTGATTGACTAAATGCGGATACAGCGTGGCGTGATCAGGCAGCCATTGCAGCGATGCATTGGCGAGGATGACGTCGAATTTCTGCACGGGGTTCCAGGCGCCGATATCCGCCAATTCGAAGTTCAACGCGGGCAGGCGCTTGCGGGCGTCCACCAGCATGTCATCAGAGCTGTCCATGCCGGTGACCAATGCCTGCGGAAAGCGATCAGCCAGGACTTCAGTCGAATTGCCCGGGCCGCAACCCAGGTCGACGGCGGTGCGCACATCACCCTCAGGGATGGCCGCTACCAGATCCCGGACGGGACGAGTGCGCTGTTGTTCGAACATCGAGTATTGCTTGGCTGACCAGGTCATTGCGGCATTCCTTCTTCTGTGAGGAGTGAGGACAGCCTAAATCTTGTGATCCATGAGAACAAATGCCACGATTGATCATCTCCCATACCTGAAAAGTATCCCTATGCTGGAACTCAGGCAGCTCAGGGCCTTTGTCGCGATTGCCGAAGAAGGCTATATCACCCGCGCGGCAGAACGTCTGGGCATGCAGCAACCGCCGCTGACCCGCCTGTTGCAAAGTCTTGAAGCCGAGTTGGGTGTGGTGCTGATGGAGCGCCTGCCACGAGGCGTGCGCCCGACCACTGCGGGGCTGGCCTTGCTGGAAGAGGCGCGGCATATCTTGGCCAGCGTCGATGGTGTGGCCGACATTGTGCGCCGCGCCGCCCGAGGTGAACGCGGACGCCTGGCGATTGGTTTCACCAGCTCCGCCGCCTTGCATCCGTTTGTGCCCAGCGTACTGCGCCTGTTTCGGGAAACCTTTGTCGGCGTTTCAGTGGTACTGGAAGAAGCCGGTACCGGTGAACTGCTGGACGCGTTGCTGCACGAAAAGCTCGACGCGGCGTTCATTCGCTCGCCGCTGAGCGGGACGCAGGCGTTGCAGGACCAGCCAATTCTGGTAGAGCCAATGTTGCTGGCGCTCCCTACCGATCATCCACTGGCTATCAACCCGTCGACGCCGCTGGCATTGGCGGCATTGGCCACCGAGGCGTTTGTGCTGTATCGCCGTCGGGTGGGGCTTGGGTTGTATGACGCGATTCTGGTGGCGTGTCGCGAAGCGGGTTTCAGCCCGCAAGTTGTGCAAGAGGCGCCGCGCATGACGGCGACGTTGAGCCTGGTGGCTGCGGGGCTTGGGGTTTCGATTGTGCCTGCCTCAATGCAACGGTTGCGGGGCGACGGGATTGTTTATCGCGAGCTTTCGGAGTGCCGGAGCCTGGTGGCGCCGTTGCATTTGGCAACGCGGGTGGGTGATACGTCGTCGGTATTGGAGAGGTTTCGGGAGTTGGTGGTGAGCGCCGCTTCTACTGACGTTTAGCGGATTGCCGTGTCCGCAATGAAAAACCCCCGGGGCCAAGGCCACCGGGGGTTTTCTGGTGTTACGCGACAGTTCTGGGTCTCAAGCGACCTTAGAACGGAATATCGTCATCAAAGCTGTCGAAGTCGGCTGCCGGCTGAGGAGCGGCCTGCTGTGGCGCTGGACGCGACTCACGCTGTGGCTGCTGGGTTGGCTGCGGACGGGACTGCTGCTGTGGACGCGGTGCCGAGTTGGACATGCCGCCCTGGCCCTGTTGGTCGCCCTGTGGACGGCCGCCCAGCAGTTGCATGGTGCCTTGCATGTCGACCACGATTTCAGTGGTGTAACGCTTGATGCCGTCTTTTTCCCACTCGCGGGTTTGCAGCTTGCCTTCGATGTAGACCTGCGAACCTTTGCGCAGGTATTCACCGGCGATCTCTGCAACCTTGCCGAACATCGATACACGGTGCCATTCGGTTTTCTCGACCTTCTGGCCGGTTTGCTTGTCGGTCCACTGCTCGCTGGTCGCCAGACTCAGGTTGGTCACGGCGTTACCGTTCGGCAAGTAGCGAACTTCGGGATCCTGGCCGCATGTACCGACCAATATGACTTTGTTAACCCCACGGGCCATAACGTTCTCCTAGGCTGGGCGCGCTGTCGGCACTGGGTTGACCAGTTGCTCGAGCGTCGCGCGATCCAATAATTCGGTGTCCAATTTGATGTAGATGGCGGCTTCTTCAGTAACAACCACAGCATCCGTAACCCCAACAACGGCCTTAAGGCGCTCGACCAGACCGGCTTCGCGGATCGCTTCGGGCGATAACGGCAAGCGCAGGCTCGTCACATAGGGAGGTTCGCGCATGGTAACAGCAAAGGCTAGCCAGAGGGCAGCCAGACCTGCGCATCCCAGGAACACAACCGACAAACCGCCATGCTGGAACATCCAGCCACCCATGATCCCGCCCAGTGCAGAACCGAGGAACTGGCTGGTGGAATACACGCCCATCGCCGTGCCTTTGCCGCCGGCCGGTGAAACCTTACTGATCAGCGAAGGCAGTGAAGCCTCCAGCAGGTTGAACGCGGTGAAGAACACCACCGTGCCGATCACCAGCGCCCGCAGGCTGTCGCCGAACTGCCAGAAGAATAGCTCAGTGAGCATCAATGTCGCGACGGCGCCCAGCAGAACTCGTTTCATTTTGCGTTTCTTCTCGCCATAGATGATGAACGGGATCATGGCGAAGAACGAAATCAGCAGCGCGGTCAGGTACACCCACCAGTGCTGCTCCTTGGGCAGCCCGGCTTTTTGTACCAGGGCCAGGGGCAAGGCGACGAAGCTGCACATCAGCATTGCGTGTAATACGAAGATACCCAAATCCAGGCGCAACAGGTCCGGGTGCTTGAGTGTCGGCAGCAATGCCTGCTTGGCGACGCCCGACTCACGGTGCTGCAACGGCCCCGTGGAATGCGGAACCATGAAGGCGACAATCACGATGCCGAACAGCGCCATGCCACCGGTGGCCAGGAACAGACCGTGCAAGCCGAACGCGCGGGTCAGCAGCGGGCCGACTACCATCGCCACGGCGAACGAAAGACCGATGGTCATGCCGATCATCGCCATGGCCTTGGTACGGTGTTGTTCGCGGGTCAGGTCGGAGAGCAGTGCCATGACGGCGGCGGAAATCGCGCCGGCGCCTTGCAGGACGCGTCCGGCGATCACGCCCCAGATAGAGTCGGCATTGGCCGCAAGCACACTGCCCAGGGCGAAGACGATCAAGCCGAGGTAGATCACCGGCCGGCGGCCGATGCGGTCGGAAATGACGCCGAACGGAATCTGAAACAGCGCCTGGGTCAGGCCATAGGCGCCAATCGCCAGGCCGATCAGGGCCGGGGTCGCTCCTGCGAGATCCATTCCATAGGTCGCCAGCACCGGCAACACCATAAACATGCCAAGCATACGGAATGCGAACACCAGGGCCAGACCGCTTGCTGCGCGGGTCTCGCTGCCACTCATGCGTTCGCTGTGGGGATCGTGCATGGATAAACCTCGTGTGAACCGGCGGCGATTCTACCAGTCCCATCGATTGAGAGGGTATATGCGGCGCTTTGCCGCGCAGCTTTCATGTAAGGCTGCACCCGGCACTTTGACAGTGTATATTCATCCAGTCTTTAGCCGTATACTCCTGCATTATTTACGCCCGCCGTGCGAGGCCATCTTGGACAAGATCCTGATTCGTGGGGCTCGAACCCACAACCTGAAGAACATCGACCTGACCCTGCCACGGGACAAACTGATCGTCATCACCGGCTTGTCCGGGTCCGGCAAGTCGTCCCTGGCGTTTGACACGCTGTACGCCGAAGGCCAGCGCCGCTATGTGGAATCCCTGTCGGCCTATGCCCGCCAGTTCCTGTCGATGATGGAAAAGCCCGACGTCGACACCATTGAAGGCCTGTCGCCTGCGATTTCCATCGAACAGAAATCCACCTCCCACAACCCGCGTTCCACCGTGGGCACCATCACCGAGATCTACGACTACCTGCGCCTGCTGTATGCCCGCGTGGGTATTCCCCGCTGCCCGGACCACGACATTCCCCTGGAAGCCCAGACCGTCAGCCAGATGGTCGACCTGGTGCTGGCCCAGCCGGAGGGCGCCAAGCTGATGCTGCTGGCACCGGTGATTCGCGAGCGCAAGGGTGAACACCTTTCGGTCTTTGAAGAACTGCGTGCCCAGGGTTTCGTGCGTGCCCGCATCAACGGCAAGCTCTACGAGCTGGACGAAGCGCCGAAGCTGGATAAACAGAAGAAGCACTCGATTGATGTGGTCGTCGACCGTTTCAAGGTGCGTGCCGATTTGCAGCAGCGCCTGGCGGAGTCTTTCGAGACCGCGCTGAAGCTGGCAGACGGTATCGCCCTGGTGGCGCCGATGGACGACGAACCCGGGGAAGAAATTATCTTCTCCGCGCGCTTCGCCTGCCCGATCTGCGGCCATGCCATCAGCGAGCTGGAACCGAAGCTGTTTTCCTTCAACAACCCGGCCGGCGCTTGCCCGACCTGTGATGGCCTGGGGGTTAAGCAATTCTTCGACATCAAGCGCCTGGTCAACGGTGACCTCACACTGGCGGAGGGTGCGATACGTGGCTGGGACAGGCGTAACGTCTATTACTTCCAGATGCTGGGGTCGTTGGCTTCGCACTACAAGTTCAGCCTGGAAGTGCCGTTCAACGAACTGCCCGCCGAACAGCAGAAATTCATCCTGCATGGCAGCGGTTCACAGAACGTCGACTTCAAGTATTTGAACGACCGTGGCGATATCGTCAAACGCTCGCACCCGTTCGAAGGCATCGTGCCGAACCTGGAGCGGCGCTACCGCGAGACGGAGTCCGCCAGCGTGCGCGAGGAACTGGCCAAGTTCCTCAGCACCCAGCCTTGCCCGGATTGCCGTGGCACACGCCTGCGCCGTGAGGCACGGCATGTGTGGGTTGGCGAGAAGACCCTGCCGGCAGTGACCAACCTGCCGATTGGCGATGCCTGCGAATACTTCGGCACGCTGAAACTGACGGGCCGCCGCGGGGAAATTGCCGACAAGATCCTCAAGGAGATTCGTGAACGGCTGCAGTTCCTGGTCAACGTGGGCCTGGACTACCTGTCGCTGGACCGCAGTGCCGACACGCTTTCCGGCGGTGAAGCCCAGCGGATTCGCTTGGCCAGCCAGATCGGTGCCGGCCTGGTGGGCGTGTTGTACATCCTCGATGAACCGTCGATTGGATTGCATCAACGGGACAACGACCGCTTGCTGGGCACGCTGAAGCACCTGCGGGACATCGGCAATACGGTGATCGTGGTCGAGCACGATGAAGACGCGATTCGCCTGGCCGATTATGTGGTCGATATCGGCCCGGGAGCGGGTGTTCACGGTGGGCATATTGTCGCCGAGGGCACGCCGGCTGAAGTGATGGCGCATCCTGACTCGCTGACCGGTAAGTACCTGTCGGGTCGCGTGAAGATCGCCGTGCCGGCCAAACGCACCCCGCGCAACAAGAAGATGGCACTGCACCTCAAGGGCGCGCGTGGCAACAACCTGCGCAATGTCGACCTGGAGATCCCGCTGGGCCTGCTGACCTGTGTGACCGGTGTATCCGGTTCGGGCAAATCAACGCTGATCAACAACACGCTGTTCCCGTTGAGTGCCACTGCACTGAACGGCGCGACCACCCTGGAAGCCGCCGCTCACGACAGCATCAAGGGCCTGGAACACCTGGACAAGGTGGTCGATATCGACCAAAGCCCGATTGGCCGCACACCGCGCTCCAACCCGGCGACCTACACCGGGCTGTTCACGCCGATTCGCGAGCTGTTCGCCGGCGTGCCGGAATCGCGCTCCCGTGGCTACGGGCCTGGCCGGTTCTCGTTTAACGTCAAGGGCGGCCGCTGCGAAGCGTGCCAGGGCGATGGCTTGATCAAGGTGGAGATGCACTTCCTGCCGGACATCTACGTGCCGTGCGACGTGTGCAAGAGCAAGCGCTACAACCGCGAAACCCTGGAAATCAAGTACAAGGGCAAGAGCATCCACGAAACCCTCGAGATGACGATCGAGGAAGCGCGGGTGTTCTTCGACGCGGTACCGGCCCTGGCGCGCAAGCTGCAGACACTGATGGATGTTGGCCTGTCGTACATCAAGCTGGGTCAGTCGGCGACGACGCTGTCGGGTGGCGAGGCCCAGCGGGTCAAGCTGTCTCGCGAGCTGTCCAAGCGTGATACCGGCAAGACGCTGTACATCCTCGACGAGCCGACCACAGGCCTGCACTTCGCGGATATTCAGCAATTGCTGGACGTGCTGCATCGCCTGCGTGACCACGGCAATACGGTGGTAGTGATCGAGCACAATCTGGATGTGATCAAGACCGCCGACTGGCTGGTGGACCTGGGGCCGGAAGGCGGTTCCAAAGGTGGGCAGATCATTGCGGTCGGCACACCGGAGCAAGTCTCGGAGATGAAGCAGTCTCACACCGGCTTCTACCTCAAGCCTCTGCTGGCTCGCGACAAGGACTGATTGTTCAGCCCCACGAAAAAGCCCCTGTCACCGTGTAAGTGACAGGGGCTTTTTAGTAGCTGGAGGAATCAGAACTGCGATTGCAGGTAATTCTCCAGGCCAATCAGCTTGATCAGGCCCAACTGCTTTTCCAGCCAGTAGGTGTGATCCTCTTCGGTGTCATTCAACTGCACCCGCAGGATTTCCCGCGTGACGTAGTCGTTGTGCTGCTCGCAGAGCTCAATGCCCTTGCAGAGCGCGGCACGGACCTTGTACTCAAGGCGCAAGTCGCTGGCGAGCATCTCAGGCACCGTGGTGCCGGTATCCAGGTCGTCGGGACGCATACGGGGCGTGCCTTCGAGCATCAGGATACGGCGCATCAGTGCGTCGGCGTGCTGTGCCTCTTCTTCCATTTCATGGTTGATACGCTCGTAGAGCTCGGTAAAGCCCCAGTCTTCGTACATCCGCGAGTGAATGAAATATTGGTCACGAGCTGCCAGTTCGCCCGTCAGCAACGTGTTGAGGTAATCGATTACGTCGGGGTGACCTTGCATCGCCCTACATCTCCCTGCTTGAAAGCCTGTAGTTTGAACCATGATGACCCGGAGGTCACGGGACCAACGGCAGAAAAGTGAAGATTTCCGGTGAAAAGTAGCTTAAATAACGCAAAAACCGCCCAAATGAGGGCGGTTCTGCTTATCGTTTAGAGTCAGTTAAGCGATACACCCAGTGTAGATGCGATCCCTTCTCCATAAGCCGGGTCGGCCTTGAAGAAGTACTGCAACTGGCGCTGCACCACGTCGCTGGAAACACCCGCCATTGCGCCGGCGATATTGTTGATCAGCAGGGCTTTCTGCTCATCGTTCATCAGGCGGAACAGCGCACCGGCATGGCTGTAGTAGTCGGTATCTTCGCGGTGATCGTAACGATCAGCCGCACCGCTCAGGGCCAAGGCTGGCTCGGCATACTGAGGAGCCTGCTTCGGCGCATCGGCGTAGCTGTTTGGCTCGTAATTGGGGGCCGCACCACCATTGGAGCCGAATGCCATCGAACCATCACGCTGGTAGCTGTTGACTGGGCTGCGTGGCGCATTTACCGGCAGTTGCTGGTGATTGGTACCTACGCGGTAGCGATGGGCATCGGCGTAAGCGAACACGCGCCCTTGCAGCATGCGGTCTGGCGACAGGCCAACACCCGGGACCATGTTGCTTGGACCGAAAGCCGCCTGTTCAACTTCAGCGAAGTAGTTCAGCGGGTTGCGGTTCAGTTCCAGCTCACCCACTTCGATCAGCGGGAACTCTTTCTGCGACCAGGTCTTGGTCACGTCGAACGGGTTTTCGTAGTGAGCGTTGGCCTGGGCCTCAGTCATGATCTGAATGCACACGCGCCATTTCGGGAAGTCACCACGCTCAATAGCACCGAACAGATCGCGCTGAGCGTAATCAGGGTCGGTACCGGCCAGGCGTGCAGCGTCAGCCGGCGCCAGGTTCTTGATACCTTGCTTGGTCTTGTAGTGCCACTTCACCCAGTGACGCTCGCCTTTGGCGTTAATCAAGCTGTAGGTGTGACTGCCGAAGCCGTGCATGTGACGGTAGCCGTCCGGGATACCACGGTCCGAAAACAGGATGGTGACCTGGTGCAGCGCCTCAGGGGAGTGCGACCAGAAGTCCCACATCATCTGTGCACTTTTCAGGTTGCTTTGCGGCAGGCGCTTTTGGGTGTGGATAAAGTCGGGAAACTTCAGCGGGTCGCGGATGAAGAACACCGGGGTGTTGTTACCAACGATGTCCCAGTTGCCTTCTTCGGTGTAGAACTTCAACGCGAAACCACGCGGGTCGCGCTCAGTATCAGCCGAACCACGCTCGCCACCCACCGTGGAGAAGCGCAGGAAAGTCGGAGTTTGCTTGCCCACAGAATCGAAGAGCTTGGCGCTGGTGTACTGCGTGATGTCTTGAGTGACGGTGAAGGTACCGTAAGCGCCCGAGCCTTTGGCGTGTACACGACGCTCAGGAATGTTTTCACGGTTGAAGTGAGCGAGCTTCTCGATCAGGTGAAAGTCGTCGAGCAGCAGCGGGCCGCGTGGGCCGGCGGAACGGGAATTCTGGTTATCCGCGACAGGTGCGCCGCTGGCGGTAGTAAGGGTTTTATTCTGGCTCATGCTCAATCTTCCTCAGGTCAGTCTTGGAACTGCCGGCTAATCGGCTTGGAGCGATTATTGACCAGGAAGATGACACCATCAAATTTATTAAATCATACCCACCGATAGAAATTAACTAACGATACATCCGAACGGATATCAAAAGTTGCTGCACGGGATGAACGTGTATCCGCTCGAGGTAATTCCAGTTTTCCAACGCGCACAAAAAACCGGGCACTAGGCCCGGTTCTTCGTTACAGACTGACGTCTTACTCAGCGGATACAGCTTCACCGCCAACTGGACGATCGATCAGCTCAACGTACGCCATAGGCGCGTTGTCACCAGCGCGGAAACCGCACTTGAGGATGCGCAGGTAGCCACCCTCACGGGTAGCGTAACGCTTGCCCAGGTCGTTGAAGAGCTTACCAACGATAGCTTTCGAACGA
This sequence comes from Pseudomonas sp. B6001, assembly GCF_013386015.1. NCBI lineage: Bacteria > Pseudomonadati > Pseudomonadota > Gammaproteobacteria > Pseudomonadales > Pseudomonadaceae > Pseudomonas > Pseudomonas sp. B6001. Next base: position 33,065 of record NZ_JACAOX010000013.1, on the reverse strand, counting down.
GTACGGTCGAAAGCCAGACGGCGGTTAGCCAGGCTGTCTGTCTTGGCCAAAGTAATCAGCGGCTCAGCAACGCGACGCAGTTCTTTAGCTTTCGGCAGTGTAGTTTTGATCAGCTCGTGCTCGAACAGCGACACCGCCATGTTCTGGAACATAGCCTTACGGTGCGAGCTGGTACGGCTCAGGTGACGACCACTTTTACGATGACGCATGGTTCATTCCTTACCAAACTCACGTTCGGTGATTACGACGATCAGGCAGTCGCCTTGTCGTCCTTCTTAAGACTTGCAGGCGGCCAGTTGTCGAGGCGCATGCCGAGGGACAGACCGCGGGAGGCCAGAACGTCCTTGATTTCAGTCAAGGATTTCTTGCCCAGGTTCGGAGTCTTCAACAGTTCTACTTCGGTGCGCTGAATCAGATCACCGATGTAGTAAATGTTTTCCGCCTTAAGGCAGTTAGCCGAACGTACAGTCAGTTCCAGATCGTCAACCGGGCGAAGCAGGATCGGATCGATCTCGTCTTCCTGCTCGATTACCACTGGTTCGCTGTCACCCTTGAGGTCGACGAACGCAGCCAACTGCTGTTGCAGAATGGTTGCAGCGCGGCGGATAGCCTCTTCAGGATCCAGAGTACCGTTGGTTTCCAGATCAATAACCAGCTTGTCCAGGTTAGTACGCTGTTCGACACGGGCGTTTTCCACCACGTATGCGATACGGCGAACCGGGCTGAACGAAGAGTCGAGCTGCAAGCGACCAATGCTGCGGCTTTCGTCTTCATCGCTCTGACGCGAGTCGGCCGGTTCATAACCACGACCACGAGCTACGGTGAGCTTCATGTTCAGGGCGCCGTTAGACGCCAGGTTAGCGATTACGTGATCGGGATTAACGATCTCGACATCATGATCCAGCTGAATATCGGCAGCGGTAACCACCCCCGAACCCTTCTTCGACAAGGTCAGCGTAACTTCGTCACGGCCGTGCAGCTTGATAGCCAGACCTTTAAGGTTCAACAGGATTTCAATTACGTCTTCCTGTACACCTTCGATGGCGCTGTACTCGTGGAGCACACCGTCAATCTCGGCCTCGACTACTGCACAGCCGGGCATTGAGGACAACAGGATGCGGCGCAGCGCGTTGCCCAGGGTGTGGCCAAAACCACGCTCGAGAGGCTCGAGAGTGATCTTGGCGCGGGTTGGACTGACAACCTGCACATCAATGTGACGGGGTGTCAGGAACTCATTTACCGAAATCTGCATGGATGCACCTATTTTCTAGCCCTTACTTGGAGTAGAGCTCGACAATCAGGCTTTCGTTGATGTCGGCGGACAGATCACTGCGAGCAGGAACGTTCTTGAAAACGCCCGACTTCTTCTCAGTGTCTACTTCTACCCATTCTACGCGGCCACGTTGGGCACACAGATCGAGAGCTTGGACAATGCGAAGTTGATTTTTTGCTTTCTCGCGAATCGCGACCACGTCACCAGCACGAACCTGGTACGACGGGACGTTAACGGTTTGGCCGTTTACGCTGACGGATTTGTGCGATACCAGCTGACGGGATTCGGCACGAGTCGAACCAAAGCCCATACGGTATACAACGTTGTCCAGACGGCATTCGAGCAGTTGCAGCAGGTTTTCACCGGTTGCACCTTTCTTGCCAGCAGCTTCTTTGTAGTAGCCGCTGAACTGACGCTCGAGAACGCCGTAGATACGACGGACCTTCTGCTTTTCACGCAGTTGGGTGCCGTAGTCGGACTGGCGACCGCGGCGTTGGCCGTGGATACCAGGTGCTGCTTCAATGTTGCACTTCGATTCGATCGCGCGCACGCCGCTCTTCAGAAAGAGATCGGTGCCTTCACGACGAGCGAGTTTGCATTTTGGACCAATGTAACGAGCCATTCTTTACAATCTCCTGGATTACACGCGGCGCTTCTTCGGCGGACGGCACCCGTTGTGCGGGATTGGCGTCACGTCGGTGATGCTGGCGATCTTATAGCCACAGCCGTTCAATGCACGGACAGCAGACTCACGACCTGGACCTGGACCTTTGACGTTGACGTCGAGGTTTTTCAGGCCATATTCCAGCGCAGCTTGACCAGCACGTTCAGCAGCTACTTGAGCAGCAAACGGGGTGGACTTGCGGGAACCGCGGAAACCCGAACCACCGGAGGTAGCCCAAGAAAGCGCGTTACCTTGACGGTCGGTGATGGTCACGATTGTGTTGTTAAAAGATGCATGGATGTGGGCGATGCCATCAACCACTGTCTTTTTAACTTTTTTACGAGGACGAGCAGCAGGTTTTGCCATGATTAATTTCCTGTCGATTCGCGTGGGCGATTACTTGCGGATCGGCTTACGCGGACCTTTACGGGTACGCGCGTTAGTCTTGGTACGCTGACCGCGTACTGGAAGACCACGACGATGACGCAGACCACGGTAGCAACCGAGGTCCATCAAACGCTTGATTTTCATGTTGATTTCGCGACGCAGGTCACCTTCAGTGGTGAACTTCGCCACTTCGCCACGCAACAGCTCAATCTGCTCGTCGCTCAGATCCTTGATCTTTGCGGCTGGGTTTACCCCAGTATCTGCGCAAATTTTCTGCGCAGTAGTGCGACCAACACCATAGATGTAGGTCAGCGAGATAACAGTGTGCTTGTTATCTGGAATGTTAACGCCTGCAATACGGGCCATTCAGTGGGACTCCAATTGACAGCTACCTACGCCCCGGAAGCCAAGAAATAGGGCGCGAGATAATATCGCTGTAATAACAAATAATCAACCCGGCAGCGCACTAGCTGCCGGGCTTCAAGCGGATCACACTCAGCCTTGGCGCTGTTTGTGACGCGGTTCCGCGCTGCAAATTACTCGAACAACACCTTCGCGGCGAATAATCTTGCAGTTACGGCACAGCTTTTTCACCGATGCACGAACTTTCATCACCAACTCCTCGAACCTTATGGGTACTCAGCGCAACATGCCGCTGCCGTAACCCTTCAGGTTGGCTTTCTTCATCAGGGATTCGTACTGGTGCGAAACGAGGTGCGATTGTACTTGGGACATGAAGTCCATCACAACCACGACGACGATCAGCAACGAGGTCCCGCCAAGGTAGAACGGAACGTTTGCTGCAACCACCAGGAACTGGGGCAACAGGCAGACGGCCGTCATATATAGAGCACCGAACATGGTCAAGCGAGTCAGAACGCCATCAATGTAGCGCGCAGACTGCTCACCTGGACGAATACCCGGAATAAAGGCACCGGACTTCTTCAGGTTTTCCGCTACGTCTTTCGGATTGAACATCAACGCCGTATAGAAGAAGCAGAAGAAAATAATCCCTGCACTAAACAGCAGAATATTCAACGGCTGACCAGGAGCGATCGACTGCGAGATGTCCTGCAACCAGCCCATACCTTCAGACTGACCGAACCAGGCACCCAACGAAGCCGGAAACAGCAAAATGCTGCTCGCGAAAATGGCAGGAATAACCCCGGCCATGTTCACTTTCAGCGGCAGGTGGCTGGTCTGCGCGGCAAAGACCTTGCGGCCCTGCTGACGCTTGGCGTAGTGAACAGCAATACGACGCTGGCCACGCTCAATGAACACCACAAAACCGATAATCGCTACTGCCAACAAACCGATGGCAACCAGGGCGAAGATATTGATATCACCCTGACGTGCAGACTCGAAAGACTGCCCAATCGCTCTCGGAAGACCGGCAACGATACCTGCGAAAATCAACATCGAGATACCGTTACCAACACCACGCTCAGTAATCTGCTCACCCAGCCACATCATGAACATCGCACCAGCCACAAATGTGGATACCGCGACGAAATGGAAGCCAAAGTCACCAGTGAACGCAACACCCTGCCCGGCCAAGCCAACGGACATGCCGATAGCCTGAACCAGGGCGAGGATGACAGTGCCGTAGCGGGTGTACTGGCTTATCTTGCGACGGCCAGCTTCACCTTCCTTCTTCAACTGCTCCAACTGCGGACTGACGGCGGTCATCAGTTGCATGATGATCGATGCCGAGATGTACGGCATGATCCCCAGTGCAAAGATGCTCATCCGTTCCAGCGCGCCGCCGGAAAACATGTTGAACAAGCTAAGAATGGTCCCCTCATTCTGTCGAAACAGGTCTGCGAGTCGGTCCGGGTTGATACCTGGAACCGGGATGTGTGCGCCTATTCGGTAGACGATAATCGCCAGGAACAGAAAACGCAGACGAGCCCAAAGTTCAGACATACCGCCTTTGCCGAGCGCTGAGAGAGCACCTTGCTTAGCCATTTATTCCTCGAACTTGCCGCCAGCTGCTTCGATAGCCGAACGCGCACCTTTGGTGGCGCCGATTCCCTTGCCGATAGTGACAGCGCGAGTCACTTCACCGGACAGCATGATTTTCACACGCTGTACGTTGACGTTGATCACGTTGGCATCTTTCAGGGTCTGCACGGTAACGATGTCGCCTTCCACTTTGGCCAGCTCGGACAGACGCACTTCTGCGCGGTCCATGGCTTTCAGGGAAACGAAACCGAACTTCGGCAGGCGACGATGCAGCGGCTGTTGACCGCCTTCAAAGCCTGGAGCGATGGTGCCACCGGAGCGGGAGGACTGACCTTTGTGGCCACGGCCACCGGTCTTGCCCAAACCACTACCGATACCACGGCCCGGACGATGCTTTTCGCGACGGGAACCCGGCGCTGGACTCAGATCATTGAGTTTCATCGAATTAACCCTCGACACGCAGCATGTAGTAAGCCTTGTTGATCATCCCGCGATTCTCGGGAGTATCAAGTACTTCTACAGTGTGACCGATGCGACGCAGACCCAAACCCTTAACGCACAATTTGTGGTTAGGGATGCGGCCGGTCATGCTTTTGATCAGCGTTACTTTAACGGTAGCCATGATCAGAAGATCTCCTTGACGCTTTTGCCACGCTTGGCGGCAATGGATTCAGGAGACTGCATTGCTTTCAAACCCTTGAAAGTGGCGTGAACCACGTTTACCGGGTTAGTCGAGCCGTAGCACTTGGCCAGAACGTTCTGAACGCCAGCAACTTCGAGGACAGCACGCATAGCGCCGCCAGCGATGATACCGGTACCTTCAGAGGCAGGCTGCATGTACACCTTCGAAGCGCCGTGAGCGGACTTCATTGCGTACTGCAGAGTGGTGCCGTTCAGATCAACTTGGATCATGTTGCGACGAGCAGCTTCCATTGCCTTCTGGATCGCAGCAGGCACTTCACGTGACTTGCCACGGCCGAAGCCAACGCGCCCTTTACCATCACCTACCACGGTCAACGCGGTGAAAGTGAAGATACGGCCGCCTTTAACGGTTTTGGCTACGCGGTTAACTTGAACCAGCTTCTCAATGTAGCCTTCGTCGCGCTTTTGGTCGTTATTTGACATAACTTAGAACTCCAGCCCAGCTTCACGAGCAGCATCAGCCAGCGCTTTCACGCGGCCGTGGTACTTGAAGCCAGAGCGGTCGAAAGCCACTTGCGAGACGCCGGCGGCCTTAGCACGCGTAGCGACCAGCTGGCCAACCTTAGTGGCCGCGTCGATGTTGCCAGTGGCACCATCACGCAGTTCTTTATCCAAAGTCGAGGCGCTTGCCAGGACTTTGTTGCCGTCGGCCGAGATGACCTGGGCGTAGATGTGCTGCGACGAGCGGAACACGCAGAGACGCACGACTTCGAGTTCGTGCATTTTCAGGCGTGCTTTGCGAGCGCGACGCAGTCGAGTAACTTTTTTGTCGGTCATTTGCTATGCCCTACTTCTTCTTGGCTTCTTTACGACGGACGACTTCGTCCGCGTAGCGCACACCTTTGCCTTTGTACGGCTCTGGTGGACGGAAGTCGCGGATCTCAGCGGCCACCTGACCTACCAGCTGCTTATCAATACCCTTGATCAGGATATCGGTTTGGCTAGGGGTCTCAGCGGTGATGCCTTCCGGCAGTTCGTAATCCACTGGGTGCGAGAAGCCAAGGGCCAGGTTCAGAACCGTGCCTTTTGCTTGCGCTTTGTAACCAACACCGACCAGCTGGAGCTTGCGCTCGAAGCCTTGGCTTACGCCTTGGACCATGTTGTTTACCAACGCACGAGTGGTACCGGCCATTGCGCGAGTTTGTTGATCGCCATTGCGAGCAGCGAAACGCAGCTCACCAGCTTCTTCAACGATCTCAACGGACGAATGGATGTTCAGTTCCAGAGTGCCCTTGGCACCCTTCACCGAAAGCTGTTGGCCTGCGAATTTTACTTCGACACCGGCTGGCAGCTTAACGGGGTTCTTAGCGACGCGTGACATGCTTATCCCCCCTTAGAACACAGTGCAAAGAACTTCGCCGCCGACACCGGCAGCGCGCGCAGCACGATCCGTCATCACACCTTTGTTGGTGGAGACGATAGACACACCGAGACCGCCACGAACTTTTGGCAGATCATCAACGGACTTGTACTGACGCAGGCCTGGACGGCTAACGCGCTTCACTTCTTCGATGACCGGACGGCCTTCGAAGTACTTCAGCTCGATGGACAGCAGTGGTTTGATTTCGCTGCTGATCTGATAACCCGCAATGTAGCCTTCGTCTTTCAGGACTTTGGCAACAGCAACCTTCAACGTGGAAGATGGCATGCTTACGACGGACTTTTCAGCCATCTGGGCATTACGGATACGAGTTAGCATGTCCGCTAACGGGTCCTGCATACTCATGGCTAGACGCTCCTAATACAAAAAAATTAGCCTTGCGGCCATTACGTGTCGCCGAGAATCTCCGAGCACAAAACACACGGGCTCAGGCGAGCCGCGTATTTTAGACACACTCCGGAAATGAAACAAGCCCCAAAAGGGGCTTGTTCCAGATTCTAGGCCACCGGTGGTCAGTATCTTGCGATCCTGGCCACCGAGACTTCGAACGTACTTACCAGCTGGCTTTAACCAGACCTGGTACGTCACCACGCATTGCCGCTTCACGCAGTTTGTTACGGCCGAGGCCGAACTTGCGGTAAACGCCGTGTGGACGACCGGTCAGGCGGCAGCGGTTACGCATGCGCGAAGCGCTTGCGTCACGTGGCTGCTTCTGCAGAGCAACTGTAGCTTCCCAACGCGCTTCTGGACTTGCGTTCAGATCAACGATGATTGCTTTCAGTGCTGCACGCTTCTTGGCGTACTTGGCAACCGTGAGCTGACGCTTCAGCTCGCGGTTTTTCATGCTCATCTTGGCCATGGTCCTACTCCAATCAGTTGCGGAACGGGAATTTGAACGCACGCAGCAGAGCGCGGCCTTCATCATCGTTCTTGGCAGTGGTGGTCAGGGTGATGTCCAGACCGCGGAGAGCATCGATCTTGTCGTAGTCGATTTCCGGGAAGATGATCTGCTCTTTAACGCCCATGCTGTAGTTACCACGACCATCGAAGGACTTGGCATTCAGGCCGCGGAAGTCGCGGACCCGAGGCAGGGAGATCGACAGCAGACGATCCAGGAATTCGTACATACGCTCACGGCGCAGAGTCACTTTGACGCCGATCGGCCATCCTTCACGGACTTTAAAGCCAGCGATGGATTTACGAGCGTAGGTCACAACGACTTTTTGGCCGGTGATCTTTTCCAGGTCAGCAACAGCGTGCTCGATGACTTTTTTGTCGCCGATAGCTTCGCCCAGACCCATGTTCAGGGTGATTTTGGTAACGCGCGGAACTTCCATCACGTTCGAAAGCTTAAGTTCTTCCTTAAGTTTCGGTGCGATTTCCTTCCGGTAAATCTCTTTTAGTCGTGCCATGGTCTTCTACCTAGCAGTGTTCAAGCATCAACCGCTTTTTGGGTCGACTTGAAGACACGAATTTTCTTACCGTCTTCTACTTTGAAACCAACGCGGTCAGCCTTGTTGGTTTCGCCGTTGAAGATGGCGACGTTAGAAGCGTGCAGTGGCGCTTCTTTCTCGACGATACCGCCTTGTACGCCCGACATCGGGTTAGGCTTGGTATGACGCTTGACCAGGTTCAGACCACCAACGACCAGACGGTCATCAGCAAGAACCTTCAGCACCTTACCGCGCTTACCTTTGTCTTTGCCGGCGATCACGATGATCTCGTCGTCACGACGAATCTTTTGCATGTCGGATCTCCTTACAGCACTTCTGGGGCGAGCGAGACGATCTTCATGAACTTCTCAGTACGAAGTTCACGGGTCACTGGCCCAAAGATACGGGTGCCGATCGGCTCTTGCTTGTTGTTCAGAAGAACAGCAGCGTTGCCATCAAAGCGGATAATGGAGCCATCTGCACGGCGTACGCCGTGACGAGTGCGGACTACAACAGCAGTCATCACTTGGCCTTTTTTCACTTTACCGCGAGGAATTGCTTCCTTCACGGTAACTTTGATGATGTCACCGATACCAGCGTAACGACGATGGGAGCCACCCAGCACCTTGATGCACATAACGCGGCGTGCGCCGCTGTTATCGGCCACATCGAGCATGGATTGAGTCTGAATCATATAATTTCTCCGACCCCTAGTCCTTAGACTTCCACAGCGCGTTCGAGAACATCAACCAGGGCCCAAGACTTGGTCTTGGCCAACGGACGAGTTTCACGAATAGTGACTTTGTCGCCGATGTGGCACTGGTTGGTTTCGTCGTGCGCGTGCAGCTTAGTCGAACGCTTAACGTATTTACCGTAGATCGGGTGCTTAACGCGACGCTCGATCAAAACGGTGATGGTTTTGTCCATCTTGTCGCTGACAACACGGCCAGTCAGCGTACGGACAGTCTTTTCGGCTTCAGCCATGATCACTTACCTGCCTGCTGGTTGAGCACAGTCTTCACGCGAGCAATGTCACGCTTAACTTGCGAGAGCAGATGAGACTGCCCCAACTGGCCAGTTGCTTTCTGCATACGCAGATTGAACTGGTCGCGCAGCAGGCCGAGCAGTTGCTCGTTCAGCTGCTGTGCGGATTTTTCACGAAGTTCATTCGCTTTCATCACATCACCGTCCGTTTAACAAAGGAGGTGGCGAGCGGCAGCTTTGCAGCAGCCAGGGCGAAAGCCTCACGCGCCAGCTCTTCAGTAACACCCTCGATTTCATACAGGACTTTGCCTGGCTGAATCTGGGCAACCCAATATTCCACGTTACCCTTACCTTTACCCATCCGAACTTCGAGGGGCTTTTTGGAGATAGGCTTGTCCGGGAATACACGGATCCAGATCTTGCCGCCACGTTTAACGTGACGGGTCAGTGCACGACGCGCTGACTCGATCTGACGAGCGGTGAGACGACCACGAGCTACAGACTTCAGCGCATATTCGCCGAAGCTGACTTTGCTACCGCGCTGAGCCAGACCACGGTTGTGGCCTGTCATCTGCTTGCGGAACTTCGTACGCTTTGGTTGCAACATTTGGCGTACCCCTTACTTAGCAGCTTTTTTACGAGGCGCTGGTGCTTGTGGTTTCAGTTCTTCTTGGCGACCACCAATTACTTCGCCTTTGAAGATCCAAACCTTTACACCGATCACACCGTAGGTGGTGTGAGCTTCGTAGTTGGCATAGTCGATGTCGGCACGCAGGGTGTGCAGTGGCACACGACCTTCGCGATACCATTCAGTACGTGCGATTTCAGCACCGCCGAGACGACCGCTCACTTGGATTTTGATGCCTTTGGCACCAATGCGCATGGCGTTCTGTACTGCGCGCTTCATAGCGCGACGGAACATTACGCGACGCTCCAGCTGCTGAGCTACGCTCTGCGCAACCAGCATACCGTCGAGCTCCGGCTTGCGGATCTCTTCGATATTGATGTGCACAGGCACACCCATTTGCTTGGTCAGGTCCTGACGCAGTTTCTCAACATCTTCACCTTTCTTCCCGATAACGATACCTGGACGAGCGGTGTGGATGGTGATACGTGCAGTTTGAGCAGGACGATGGATATCGATACGGCTCACGGACGCGCTTTTTAGTTTGTCTTGGAGATACTCACGCACCTTCAGATCAGCGAACAAGTAGTCCGCATAAGTCCGACCGTCTGCGTACCAGACGGAGGTGTGCTCCTTGACGATTCCCAGGCGAATGCCAATGGGATGTACTTTCTGACCCATCTCTTCGACTCCGTTACTTGTCAGCAACCTTGACAGTGATATGGCAAGACCGCTTGACGATGCGATCAGCTCGGCCTTTGGCACGAGGCATGATGCGCTTCAGCGAACGCCCTTCGTTGACGAAAACGGTGCTGACCTTCAGGTCATCAACGTCTGCGCCTTCGTTGTGCTCGGCGTTGGCTACGGCCGACTCCAGCACTTTCTTGATGATCTCGGCGGCTTTCTTACTGCTGAAAGCCAACAGGTTGAGCGCTTCGCCCACCTTCTTCCCGCGGATCTGGTCGGCGACCAAGCGGGCTTTCTGGGCGGAGATTCGAGCGCCCGACAACTTAGCGGCTACTTCCATCGTTCCTTACCCCTTAACGCTTGGCTTTCTTGTCTGCCACGTGCCCACGATATGTGCGGGTACCGGCAAACTCGCCTAGTTTGTGGCCGACCATGTCTTCGTTCACGAGAACTGGAACATGTTGACGACCGTTATGCACTGCAATGGTCAGACCGACCATTTGTGGCAGGATCATCGAACGACGCGACCAGGTTTTCACCGGTTTGCGATCGTTCTTTTCCGCCGCCACTTCGATCTTCTTCAGTAGGTGAAGATCAATAAAAGGACCTTTTTTCAGAGAACGTGGCACTGTCGTATCCCTCTATTTACTTGCGACGACGGACGATCATTTTGTCGGTACGCTTATTACCACGAGTCTTCGCGCCCTTAGTCGGGAAGCCCCATGGCGATACCGGATGACGACCACCAGAGGTACGACCTTCACCACCACCGTGTGGGTGGTCAACCGGGTTCATGGCAACACCACGAACGGTTGGGCGAACGCCACGCCAGCGTTTGGCACCAGCTTTACCCAGCGAACGCAGGCTGTGCTCGGAGTTCGAGACTTCGCCCAGGGTCGCACGGCATTCAGCCAATACTTTACGCATTTCACCAGAGCGCAGACGCAGGGTCACGTAGACACCTTCACGAGCGATCAGCTGAGCCGAAGCACCAGCGGAACGAGCGATTTGCGCGCCTTTACCCGGCTTCAATTCGATGCCGTGTACGGTGCTACCAACTGGAATGTTGCGCAGTTGCAGAGCGTTGCCCGGCTTGATCGGTGCCAAAGCACCTGCGATCAGCTGGTCACCAGCACTCACGCCTTTAGGGGCGATGATGTAGCGACGCTCGCCATCTGCGTACAGCAGCAGAGCGATGTGAGCAGTACGGTTTGGATCGTATTCGATACGCTCGACAGTGGCAGCGATGCCATCTTTGTCGTTGCGACGGAAGTCGACCAGACGATAATGCTGCTTATGGCCACCACCGATGTGACGAGTGGTAATACGACCATTGTTGTTACGACCACCAGTCTTCGATTTCTTCTCGAGCAGCGGTGCGTGAGGAGCGCCTTTATGCAGCTCCTGGTTGACCACCTTGACCACAAAACGGCGGCCAGGGGAAGTCGGTTTGCATTTAACGATTGCCATGATGCACCCCTTCCTTACTCAGCACTGCTGCTGAAATCGAGATCTTGGCCTGGCTGAAGGGAGATAACTGCCTTCTTCCAGTCATTACGCTTGCCCAGACCGCGAGCAGTGCGCTTGCTCTTACCCAGAACATTCAGGGTAGTAACACGCTCTACTTTCACGCTGAACAGGCTTTCGACGGCCTTCTTGATTTCCAGCTTGGTTGCGTCAGTTGCAACCTTGAAAACGAACTGGCCTTTCTTGTCAGCCAGAACCGTAGCCTTTTCGGAAACGTGCGGGCCAAGCAGAACTTTAAATACGCGTTCCTGGTTCATCCCAGCAGCTCCTCGAATTTCTTCACGGCCGACACGGTGATCAACACCTTGTCGTATGCGATCAGACTAACTGGATCGGAACCTTGCACGTCACGTACATCAACGTGTGGCAGGTTGCGAGCAGCCAGGTACAGGTTCTGATCAACAGCTTCAGACACGATCAGGACGTCAGTCAGGCCCATGCCGTTCAGCTTGTTCAGCAGATCTTTGGTTTTCGGCGCTTCAACAGCGAAGTCCTGAACCACGACCAGACGATCAGTACGCACGAGTTCAGCAAGGATGGAGCGCAGTGCTGCGCGATACATCTTCTTGTTGAGCTTCTGGGTGTGATCCTGTGGACGTGCTGCGAAAGTGGTACCGCCGCCACGCCAGATTGGGCTACGGATAGTACCGGCACGAGCGCGGCCAGTACCTTTCTGACGCCAAGGGCGCTTACCGCCACCACGAACGTCGGAACGGGTCTTTTGCTGCTTGCTACCTTGACGGCCGCCGGCCATGTAGGCCACGACTGCTTGGTGAACCAGCGTCTCGTTGAATTCGCCGCCAAATGTCAGTTCGGAAACTTCGATCGCTTGAGCGTCATTTACGTTTAATTGCATGTCAGCTTCCCCTTAACCGCGAGCCTTGGCCGCTGGACGTACAACCAGGTTGCCGCCAGTAGCGCCAGGAACAGCACCCTTGACCAACAACAGATTGCGTTCAGCGTCGACGCGCACTACTTCGAGGGACTGCACGGTCACGCGCTCAGCGCCCATATGACCGGACATTTTTTTGCCCTTGAATACACGACCAGGAGTCTGGCACTGGCCAATAGAGCCCGGGACGCGGTGGGAAACGGAGTTACCGTGAGTGTTGTCTTGGCCACGGAAATTCCAACGCTTGATCGTACCCTGGAAGCCTTTACCCTTGGACTGACCGGTTACATCAACCAGTTGACCAGCGGCGAAGATTTCAGCGTTGATCAGATCGCCAGCCTGGTAGTCGCCGTCTTCAAGACGGAACTCCATGACAGTACGACCAGCTGCAACGTTTGCTTTAGCGAAGTGACCTGCTTGAGCAGCAGTCACACGCGAAGCACGACGCTCGCCGACAGTGACTTGCACTGCACGATAGCCATCGGTTTCTTCAGTTTTAAACTGGGTGACGCGATTCGGTTCGATCTCAATGACCGTGACCGGAATGGAGACACCTTCTTCGGTGAAAATACGGGTCATACCGCATTTACGACCGACTACACCAATAGTCATGTTGTAAACCTCATGAGTGTACGGGGCTTTCACCCGCTATGGCCGCCCATTTCAGAGCGTTACACGACTAAGACCCAAGTCTTAGCCGAGGCTGATCTGTACTTCCACACCGGCCGCCAGATCAAGCTTCATAAGTGCATCAACGGTTTTATCCGTTGGCAGGACGATGTCCAGCACGCGCTTATGAGTACGGATCTCGTACTGGTCACGCGCGTCTTTGTTGACGTGCGGGGAGACCAGAACGGTGAACCGCTCTTTACGGGTAGGCAGTGGAATTGGACCACGCACTTGAGCACCAGTACGTTTCGCGGTTTCCACGATTTCCTGGGTGGATTGGTCGATCAGTTTGTGGTCAAAAGCCTTCAACCTGATACGAATTTGCTGATTTGCCATTGGATTTCAGACTCCGGCTGCTATTCCCAGCGAGCGCAACACGCCCGTTAAAAGGAGGCGCAATTCTATAGACGCCCCATATGGGTGTCAACTCAATAAAAAAGCCCCCGCTGAGCGGGGGCTTTTTCAAGTCATCACTTATTAAGCGATGATTTTGGCTACGACGCCAGCGCCGACGGTACGACCGCCTTCACGGATAGCGAAACGCAGACCATCTTCCATTGCGATGGTTTTGATCAGGGTGACAACCATTTTGATGTTGTCGCCTGGCATTACCATTTCAACGCCTTCCGGCAGTTCGCAGTTACCGGTCACGTCAGTGGTCCGGAAGTAGAACTGTGGACGGTAGCCTTTGAAGAACGGAGTGTGACGACCGCCTTCTTCTTTGCTCAACACGTACACTTCAGCTTCGAAGGTAGTGTGCGGCTTAACCGAACCTGGCTTGACCAGAACCTGGCCACGCTCAACGTCGTCACGCTTGGTACCACGCAGCAGAACGCCGCAGTTCTCGCCTGCACGACCTTCGTCGAGCAGTTTACGGAACATTTCAACACCGGTGCAGGTGGTGACGGTAGTGTCACGCAGACCAACGATTTCCAGTGGATCTTGAACCTTAACGATACCGCGCTCGATACGACCAGTCACAACAGTACCACGACCGGAGATCGAGAATACGTCTTCGATTGGCATCAGGAACGGCTTGTCGATAACACGAACTGGATCTGGGATGTAGCTGTCCAGAGTCTCAACCAGTTTACGAACGGCAGTGGTGCCCATTTCGTTGTCGTCAAGACCGTCCAGAGCCATACGAGCAGAACCGATGATGATCGGAGTGTCGTCGCCCGGGAAGTCGTAAGTGCTCAGCAGATCGCGCACTTCCATCTCAACCAGTTCCAGCAGCTCAGCGTCGTCTACCAGGTCAGCCTTGTTCAGGAAAACCACGATGTACGGAACGCCTACCTGACGGGACAGCAGGATGTGCTCACGGGTTTGTGGCATCGGACCATCAGCGGCCGAGCAAACCAGGATCGCGCCGTCCATCTGGGCAGCACCGGTGATCATGTTCTTCACATAGTCAGCGTGACCTGGGCAGTCAACGTGAGCGTAGTGACGGATCAGCGAGTTGTATTCAACGTGCGCGGTGTTGATGGTGATACCACGAGCTTTTTCTTCTGGTGCGCTGTCGATCTTGTCGAAGTCAACACGAGCCGAACCGAAAACTTCGGAGCAGACGCGAGTCAGAGCAGCGGTCAGAGTGGTTTTACCGTGGTCAACGTGGCCGATAGTGCCAACGTTTACGTGCGGTAGGGAACGATCAAATTTTTCTTTAGCCACGACAATTAACTCCTTGCCTAAAGGACTGAATCAGCCTTGTTTTTTGGATACAGTTTCAGCGATGTGCGCCGGAGCTGTGTTGTATTTTTTGAATTCCATAGAGTAGCTTGCGCGACCCTGAGACATGGAACGAACGTCGGTCGCATAACCGAACATCTCGCCCAACGGAACCTCGGCACGAATCACTTTGCCGGAAACCGTATCTTCCATACCCAAGATCATGCCGCGACGACGGTTAAGGTCGCCCATCACGTCACCCATGTAGTCTTCAGGCGTAACGACTTCTACTGCCATGATTGGCTCAAGCAACTCACCACCGCCCTTCTGGGCCAGTTGCTTGGTAGCCATGGAAGCAGCCACCTTAAACGCCATCTCGTTGGAGTCGACGTCGTGGTAAGAACCGTCAAAAACGGTCGCCTTCAGGCCGATGAGCGGATAGCCGGCAACAACACCGTTCTTCATCTGCTCTTCGATACCCTTCTGGATAGCCGGGATGTATTCCTTAGGAACAACACCGCCCACTACTTCGTTCACGAATTGCAGACCTTCCTGACCTTCATCAGCAGGAGCAAAACGGATCCAGCAATGGCCGAACTGGCCACGACCGCCGGACTGACGAACGAATTTGCCTTCGATTTCGCAGTTCTTCGTGATGCGCTCACGATAGGAAACCTGAGGCTTACCGATGTTGGCTTCGACGTTGAACTCACGGCGCATCCGGTCAACCAGGATGTCCAGGTGAAGCTCGCCCATGCCGGAGATGATCGTTTGACCAGTCTCTTCATCAGTCTTGACGCGGAAAGATGGATCTTCCTGAGCAAGCTTGCCCAGAGCGATACCCATTTTTTCCTGGTCATCCTTGGTCTTAGGCTCAACGGCAACCGAAATAACCGGCTCCGGGAAGTCCATGCGAACCAGGATGATTGGCTTGGCAGCGTCGCACAAGGTCTCACCAGTGGTGACGTCCTTCATGCCGATCAGGGCCGCGATGTCACCAGCGCGTACTTCCTTGATCTCTTCACGGGCGTTTGCGTGCATTTGCACCATACGACCCACACGCTCTTTCTTGCCTTTAACCGAGTTGATCACGCCGTCGCCGGAGGCCAACACGCCCGAGTAAACGCGGACGAAGGTCAAAGTACCCACGAATGGGTCAGTAGCGATCTTGAACGCCAGAGCCGAGAACGGCTCGCTGTCATCGGCGTGACGCTCCATCTCTTCTTCCTCGTTATCAGGGTTGGTACCCTTGATAGCAGGAATGTCGGTTGGAGCAGGCAGGTAGTCGATAACGGCGTCGAGAACCAGGGGAACACCCTTGTTCTTGAAGGAAGAACCGCAAACAGCCAGAACGATCTCACCAGCAATAGTACGCTGACGCAGAGCGGCCTTGATTTCCACGTTGGTGAGTTCTTCACCTTCGAGGTACTTGTTCATCAGCTCTTCGCTGGCTTCGGCAGCAGCCTCAACCATGTTGTTACGCCACTCGTCAGCCAGCTCCTGCAGTTCTGCAGGGATAGGCTTACGAACAGGAACCATGCCTTTGTCAGCGTCATTCCAGTAAACAGCTTCCATGTTGATCAGATCGATCTGACCCTGGAAGTTGTCTTCGGAACCGATAGCCAACTGGATTGGCACCGGAGTGTGACCCAGACGCTGTTTGATCTGACCGATCACGCGCAGGAAGTTGGCACCAGCACGGTCCATCTTGTTTACGTAAACAAGACGTGGAACGCCGTACTTGTTGGCCTGACGCCATACGGTTTCCGACTGAGGCTCAACACCCGAAGTACCGCAGAACACAACGACAGCGCCGTCGAGTACGCGCAGGGAACGCTCAACTTCAATGGTGAAGTCTACGTGGCCCGGGGTATCGATTACGTTGAAGCGGTGCTCGTCCTTGTACTGCTTCTCGGAACCTTTCCAGAAGGCGGTAATAGCAGCAGAAGTAATGGTAATACCACGCTCCTGCTCCTGAACCATCCAGTCTGTGGTCGCGGCGCCGTCATGCACCTCGCCCATTTTGTGACTTTTGCCGGTGTAAAACAGTACGCGCTCGGTGGTGGTGGTTTTACCAGCATCCACGTGAGCAACGATACCGATGTTACGGTAGCGGCTAATCGGAGTAGTACGAGCCATAAAGCCCTCGCAAAATTAGTGAAGCTAGAATTAGAAGCGGTAGTGCGAGAAAGCTTTGTTGGCTTCAGCCATACGGTGCACGTCTTCACGCTTCTTAACAGCAGCACCTTTACCTTCAGCAGCGTCCAACAGTTCGCCAGCCAAACGCAGGGCCATAGACTTCTCGCCGCGCTTACGGGCGAAGTCTACCAACCAGCGCATTGCCAAAGCGTTACGACGGGACGGGCGAACTTCAACCGGAACCTGGTAAGTAGCACCGCCTACACGGCGCGACTTCACTTCGACCAGCGGAGCGATGGCGTCGAGAGCTTTCTCGAAGATTTCCAGGGGGTCGCTGTTCTTGCGCTCTTTAACCTTTTCCAGCGCGCCATAAACGATACGCTCGGCAACGGCTTTCTTGCCGCTTTCCATTACGTGGTTCATGAACTTGGCCAGGATTTGGCTTCCGTATTTTGGATCGTCAAGCACTTCGCGCTTGGCTGCTACGCGTCTTCTTGGCATGGATAAGCCCTCAAACGGTCTTCAGGTTCGCTCGGAATCGGTGCCCTTTCGGGACGCCTCCGACCTTACTCTTATCGACTCAGAAAATAAGATGATTCAGTTTTACAAAAAGCCGCTACTACTTAGGCTTCTTGGTACCGTACTTCGAACGACCCTGGTTACGACCTTTAACGCCGGAAGTATCCAAGGAGCCGCGTACGGTGTGGTAACGAACACCTGGCAAGTCTTTTACACGACCGCCGCGGATCAGTACCACGCTGTGCTCTTGCAGGTTGTGACCTTCACCGCCGATGTACGAGGAAACCTCGAAACCGTTGGTCAGGCGCACACGGCATACTTTACGCAGTGCCGAGTTAGGTTTTTTCGGCGTAGTGGTATACACGCGAGTGCATACGCCACGACGTTGCGGGCAGTTCTGCAGCGCAGGCACGTCGGATTTCTCGACGATACGCTTACGCGGCTGACGTACCAGCTGGTTGATAGTTGCCATCTACTAGCTCCACTGTTGTCTTGCGACGCTATTGTCTTGCAAGAAAAGCAAAATGGCAGGAACGAATTCCCGCCAAATTTAGGGGTACAAGAGTCTAAAGAGGATCTTGTCCCCAGTCAAGGCAAGGCCCCGACCTCCCCTTCCATCGAACCGGGACAAATCTGTCTCGATCCGACGAACGGGGCTGCCAGGGCCCGGTCTTATTTACCGCAGAACTCAGTTACCGCTTGAGTTCAGCGCTTCGGTCAGTGCAGCTTCCACTTCACTGGCGCTTACGCGCAACGGCTTGTCGAGTTCACGGCGACGCTTACGCTCGCTGTGGTAGGCCAAACCGGTACCGGCCGGGATCAGACGACCCACAACCACGTTTTCTTTCAGGCCGCGCAGGTAATCGCGCTTGCCGGTTACCGCTGCTTCGGTCAGTACGCGAGTGGTCTCCTGGAAGGAGGCCGCCGAGATGAACGACTCAGTGGACAACGACGCCTTGGTGATACCCAGCAACACACGAGTGAACTTGGAAACGAATTTCTCGTCGTTCGCCAGGCGCTCGTTCTCTACCAGTACGTGAGTCAGTTCCATCTGGTCGCCCTTGATGAAACTCGAATCGCCGGATTCAGCGATTTCAACTTTACGCAGCATCTGACGCAGGATGGTCTCGATGTGCTTATCGTTGATCTTCACGCCTTGCAGACGGTAAACGTCCTGGATCTCGTTAACGATGTACTTGGCCAGCGCACTCACACCCAGCAGACGCAGGATGTCGTGTGGATCGCTCGGGCCGTCGGAGATAACTTCGCCGCGGTTTACCTGTTCGCCTTCGAAGACGTTCAGGTGACGCCACTTCGGAATCAGCTCTTCGTACGGATCGCTACCGTCGTTCGGGGTGATAACCAGGCGGCGCTTGCCCTTGGTCTCTTTACCGAACGCGATGGTGCCGCTGACTTCAGCCAGAATCGACGCTTCTTTCGGACGACGAGCTTCGAACAAATCGGCAACACGCGGCAGACCACCGGTGATGTCACGGGTCTTCGAAGTTTCTTGCGGGATACGAGCGATAACATCACCGATCGCGATCTTCGCACCATCCGCAACACCGACCAGGGCGTTGGCTGGCAGGAAGTACTGAGCGATAACGTCAGTGCCTGGCAGCAACAGATCCTTGCCGTTGTCATCAACCATCTTCACGGCAGGACGGATATCTTTGCCTGCAGCTGGACGGTCTTTGGCGTCGAGTACTTCAATGTTGGTCATACCGGTCAATTCGTCAGTCTGACGCTTGATCGTGATGCCTTCTTCCATGCCCACGTAGGTCACGGTACCTTTCATTTCGGTAACGATTGGGTGAGTGTGTGGATCCCACTTGGCCACGATTGCGCCAGCGTCGACCTTGTCACCTTCTTTAACCGAAATCACAGCACCGTACGGCAGCTTGTAACGCTCACGCTCACGACCGTAGTCATCAGCGATTGCCAGCTCACCGGAACGGGACACAGCAACCAGGTGGCCATCCACTCGCTCAACGTGCTTCAGGTTGTGCAGACGGACGGTACCGCCATTCTTCACCTGAACGCTGTCGGCTGCGGAGGTCCGGCTTGCCGCACCACCGATGTGGAACGTACGCATGGTCAGCTGGGTACCCGGCTCACCGATGGACTGGGCAGCGATAACGCCGACCGCTTCACCGATGTTCACCTGGTGACCACGAGCCAAGTCACGGCCGTAGCACTTGGCGCAAATGCCATAGCGGGTTTCGCAGCTGATCGGCGAGCGAACAATCACTTCGTCGATGCTGTTGAGTTCGATGAACTCGACCCACTTCTCGTCTACCAGGGTGCCGGCAGGAACGATGACTTCCTCGGTACCTGGCTTGAATACGTCACGGGCGATTACTCGACCCAATACGCGCTCACCCAACGGCTCTACAACGTCGCCGCCTTCGATGTGCGGAGTCATCAGCAGACCGTGTTCGGTGCCGCAGTCAACTTCAGTCACAACCAAGTCTTGCGCAACGTCTACCAGACGACGAGTCAGGTAACCGGAGTTAGCGGTTTTCAACGCGGTATCCGCCAGACCTTTACGAGCACCGTGAGTCGAGATGAAGTACTGAAGTACGCTCAAACCTTCACGGAAGTTCGCAGTAATCGGCGTTTCGATGATGGAACCGTCCGGCTTGGCCATCAGGCCACGCATACCGGCGAGCTGACGGATCTGCGCAGCAGAACCCCGTGCGCCCGAGTCGGCCATCATGTACATCGAGTTGAACGACTCTTGATCGACTTCCACGCCATGACGGTCGATAACACGCTCTTTCGAGAGGTTCGACATCATCGCCTTCGACACTTCGTCGTTGGCCTTGGACCAAAGGTCGATCACTTTGTTGTACTTCTCGCCCTGGGTTACCAGGCCGGAGGCGTACTGGCTTTCGATCTCTTTCACTTCATCGGTGGCAGCACCGATGATGGCGGCTTTCTCGTCCGGGATAACGAAGTCGTTAACACCGATGGAAACGCCGGAAATGGTCGAATAAGCAAAACCGGTGTACATCAACTGGTCAGCGAAGATAACGGTCTCTTTCAAACCAACCACGCGGTAGCACTGGTTGATCAGCTTGGAGATCGCCTTTTTCTTCATTGGCTGGTTGACCACGTCGTACGACAGGCCAGGCGGAACAACCTGGAACAGCAGCGCACGGCCGACAGTGGTGTCGACAATACGGGTGTTCTTGACGCTGCCACCGTCACGATCGTTGATAGTTTCGTGGATGCGGACTTTAACCTTGGCGTGCAGTGCGGCTTCGCCGGCACGGAACACACGGTCAACTTCCTGCAGATCCGCGAACACACGACCTTCGCCCTTGGCGTTGATCGCTTCACGAGTCATGTAGTACAGACCCAATACAACGTCCTGCGACGGAACGATGATTGGCTCACCGTTGGCTGGCGACAGAATGTTGTTGGTCGACATCATCAACGCACGCGCTTCCAGCTGGGCTTCCAGCGTCAGCGGTACGTGCACGGCCATTTGGTCGCCGTCGAAGTCGGCGTTGTACGCAGCACAGACCAGCGGGTGCAGCTGGATAGCCTTACCTTCGATCAGTACTGGTTCAAACGCCTGGATACCCAGACGGTGAAGGGTCGGTGCACGGTTGAGGAGAACCGGGTGTTCACGGATCACTTCAGCGAGAACGTCCCAAACCTCTGGCAGCTCGCGCTCGACCATTTTCTTGGCAGCTTTGATGGTGGTCGCGAGACCACGCATTTCCAGCTTGCCGAAAATGAACGGCTTGAACAGCTCGAGAGCCATCTTCTTCGGCAGACCGCACTGGTGCAGACGCAGGGTCGGGCCTACGGTAATTACCGAACGACCGGAGTAGTCAACACGCTTACCGAGCAAGTTCTGACGGAAACGACCCTGCTTACCCTTGATCATGTCAGCCAGGGATTTCAGAGGACGCTTGTTCGAACCGGTGATAGCGCGGCCACGACGACCGTTGTCGAGCAGGGCATCGACAGCTTCCTGCAACATACGCTTTTCGTTGCGCACGATGATGTCCGGAGCGGACAGGTCGAGCAGACGCTTCAAGCGGTTGTTACGGTTGATCACGCGACGGTACAGGTCGTTGAGGTCGGAAGTCGCGAAGCGACCACCATCCAACGGTACCAGCGGACGCAGGTCTGGCGGCAGAACCGGCAGAACGGTCAGCACCATCCACTCTGGCAAGTTGCCGGAACCCTGGAAGGCTTCCATCAACTTCAGACGCTTGGACAGTTTCTTGATCTTGGTTTCGGAGTTGGTTTGCGGAATTTCTTCACGCAGACGGCCAATCTCGTGTTCCAGGTCGATAGCGTGCAGCAGTTCGCGGACAGCTTCGGCACCCATGCGGGCATCGAAATCGTCGCCGAACTCTTCCAGCGCTTCGAAATACTGCTCGTCGTTCAGCAGCTGACCCTTTTCAAGGGTGGTCATGCCTGGATCGATAACGACATAGCTCTCGAAGTAGAGAACGCGCTCGATATCACGCAGGGTCATGTCCATCAGCAAGCCGATACGGGACGGCAGTGATTTCAGGAACCAGATGTGGGCAACCGGCGAAGCCAGCTCGATGTGCGCCATGCGCTCACGACGAACCTTGGCCAGTGCAACTTCAACGCCGCACTTCTCGCAGATCACACCACGGTGCTTCAAGCGCTTGTACTTACCGCACAGGCACTCGTAATCCTTTACCGGGCCAAAGATCTTGGCGCAGAACAGGCCGTCACGCTCTGGTTTGAACGTACGGTAGTTGATGGTTTCCGGCTTTTTAACTTCACCGAACGACCACGAACGGATCATCTCAGGCGATGCCAACCCAATACGGATGGCGTCGAACTCTTCGACTTGACCCTGGTTTTTCAGCAAATTCAGTAGGTCTTTCAAGGCCTTTCCTCCTGGCGGAGCAGAGAGCGGGCTAAACAGCCCCGCTCTCGATTCGCGTCACGTGTTATTCGGTTTCCAGATCGATATCGATGCCGAGGGAACGAATTTCTTTGATCAACACGTTGAAAGACTCGGGCATGCCCGGCTCCATACGGTGATCGCCGTCCACGATGTTTTTGTACATCTTGGTCCGACCGTTCACATCGTCCGACTTCACTGTGAGCATTTCTTGCAGAGTGTAAGCAGCACCGTATGCTTCCAGTGCCCAGACCTCCATCTCCCCGAAACGCTGACCACCGAACTGAGCCTTACCACCCAGCGGCTGCTGGGTAACCAGGCTGTACGAACCGGTAGAACGAGCGTGCATCTTGTCGTCTACCAAGTGGTTCAGCTTCAGCATGTACATGTAGCCAACAGTAACCGGGCGCTCAAACTTGTTGCCGGTACGGCCGTCGAACAGCTGCATCTGGCCGCTTTCTGGCAGGTCTGCCAGTTTCAGCATGGCCTTGATTTCGCTTTCCTTGGCACCGTCGAACACCGGGGTAGCCATTGGAACGCCGCCGCGCAGGTTCTTCGCCAGATCCAGGATTTCCTGGTCGGAGAAGGTGTCCAGCTCTTCGTTGCGACCGCCGATCTCGTTGTAGATCTCGTGCAGGAACTTGCGCAGGTCTGCAACCTTGCGCTGCTCTTCGATCATACGGTTGATCTTCTCGCCCAGACCTTTGGCCGCGAGGCCCAGGTGGGTTTCAAGGATCTGACCAACGTTCATACGCGAAGGTACGCCCAACGGGTTGAGGACGACATCGACCGGGGTGCCATTGGCATCGTGCGGCATGTCTTCAACCGGCATGATCACGGAGACCACACCTTTGTTACCGTGACGACCGGCCATCTTGTCGCCCGGCTGGATGCGGCGACGGATTGCCAGGTAAACCTTGACGATTTTCAGCACGCCTGGAGCCAGGTCATCGCCCTGCTGCAGTTTGCGCTTCTTGTCTTCGAACTTGTCGTCCAGCAGACGGCGACGATCGACGATGTAGGCCTGGGCCTTCTCGAGCTGCTCGTTCAGAGCATCTTCAGCCATGCGCAGTTTGAACCACTGCCCGTGCTCAAGACCGTCGAGTACTTCGTCGGTGATGTCCTGACCTTTCTTCAGACCTGCGCCGCCTTCAGCCTTGTGGCCTACCAGGGCGGAACGCAGACGTTCGAAGGTCGCGCCTTCAACGATACGGAACTCTTCGTTCAGATCCTTGCGGATCTCGTCGAGTTGGGTCTTCTCGATGGACAGCGCACGAGCATCACGCTCAACGCCGTCACGGGTGAAGACCTGTACGTCGATGACAGTGCCCTTGGTACCGGTAGGTACACGCAGGGAAGTGTCTTTAACGTCGCTGGCTTTTTCACCGAAGATGGCACGCAACAGCTTCTCTTCCGGAGTCAGTTGGGTCTCGCCTTTCGGAGTGACCTTACCTACCAGAATGTCGCCTGCGCCAACTTCAGCACCTACGTAAACGATACCGGCTTCGTCCAGCTTGTTCAGTGCAGCTTCACCCACGTTCGGGATGTCTGCAGTGATTTCCTCTGGCCCAAGCTTGGTGTCACGCGCCACACAGGTCAGTTCCTGAATGTGGATCGTGGTGAAGCGATCTTCCTGAACCACACGCTCGGACAGGCAGATGGAGTCTTCGAAGTTGTAACCGTTCCAGGCCATGAACGCGATGCGCATGTTCTGACCCAGTGCCAGCTCACCCATATCGGTGGACGGACCGTCTGCCATGATGTCGCTGCGCTGAACCCGATCACCCTTGCTGACCAGCGGACGCTGGTTGATGCAGGTGTTCTGGTTGGAGCGGGTGTATTTGGTCAGGTTGTAGATGTCGACACCGGCTTCGCCAGTTTCAACTTCGTCATCGGCAACACGAACCACGATACGGCTGGCATCAACGGAGTCGATCACGCCGCCACGACGAGCCACGACGCAAACGCCGGAGTCACGGGCTACGTTACGCTCCATGCCGGTACCTACCAGCGGCTTGTCAGCGCGCAGGGTCGGTACAGCTTGACGCTGCATGTTGGAACCCATCAACGCACGGTTGGCGTCATCGTGTTCCAGGAACGGGATCAGCGACGCTGCAACCGAAACTACCTGCTTCGGCGATACGTCCATCAAGGTGACGTCTTCCGGCGCCTTGACGGTGAACTCGTTCAAGTGACGAACAGCTACCAGCTCGTCGATCAGCATTTTCTTGTCGTTCATCGTGGCCGAAGCCTGAGCGATCACGTGATCAGCTTCTTCGATGGCGGACAGGAACACGATCTCGTCGGTGACCAGTGCGTCTTTCACCACGCGGTACGGGCTCTCGAGGAAGCCGTACTGGTTGGTGCGCGCATAGGCAGCCAGGGAGTTGATCAGGCCGATGTTCGGACCTTCCGGCGTTTCAATCGGGCATACACGACCGTAGTGAGTCGGGTGTACGTCACGGACTTCAAAGCCTGCACGCTCACGAGTCAGACCGCCCGGGCCCAGTGCGGAAACACGGCGCTTGTGGGTGATCTCGGAGAGCGGGTTGTTCTGGTCCATGAACTGCGAGAGCTGGCTGGAACCGAAGAACTCTTTCACCGCCGCAGCCACTGGCTTGGCGTTGATCAGGTCTTGCGGCATCAGGCCTTCGCTTTCGGCCATCGACAGACGCTCTTTGACCGCACGCTCAACACGTACCAGGCCAACGCGGAACTGGTTCTCGGCCATTTCGCCTACGCAGCGAACACGACGGTTACCCAGGTGGTCGATGTCATCGACGATGCCTTTGCCGTTACGGATGTCGACCAGGGTCTTCAGTACCGCGACGATGTCTTCCTTGCACAGCACGCCCGAACCTTCGATCTCGGTACGACCGATACGACGGTTGAACTTCATCCGGCCGACCGCAGACAGGTCATAGCGCTCAGGGCTGAAGAACAGGTTGTTGAACAGGGTCTCGGCAGCGTCTTTGGTTGGTGGCTCGCCAGGACGCATCATGCGATAGATCTCGACCAGCGCTTCCAATTGGTTGCTGGTGGAGTCGATCTTCAGGGTGTCGGAGACGAACGGGCCGCAGTCGATGTCGTTGGTGTACAGGGTCTCGATGCGAACAACCTGGGACTTGGCGATTTTCGCCAGGATCTCGGTGTTCAGCTCGGTGTTGCATTCAGCCAGGATTTCGCCGGTGGCCGGGTGCACGATGACCTTGGCGGTGGTGCGACCCAGGACGTAGTCCAGAGGCACTTCCAGCGTCTTGATACCGGCTTTTTCGATCTGGTTGATGTGGCGCGCGGTAATACGACGGCCGGCTTCAACGATGACCTTGCCTTTGTCGTCCTGGATGTCCAGAACGGCAATCTCACCACGCAGGCGCTGAGGCACCAGTTCCAGGCTGAGGGTTTCGCCGCTCAGGTGGAATACGTTAGTGGTGTAGAAAGCGTCCAGCACTTGCTCAGTGGTATAGCCGAGCGCGCGCAGCAGTACCGAGGCCGGCAGCTTGCGACGACGGTCGATACGCACGAACACGCAGTCTTTCGGGTCGAACTCGAAGTCCAACCACGAACCGCGGTACGGAATGATCCGCGCGGAGTACAGGAGCTTGCCGGAGCTGTGCGTCTTGCCGCGGTCGTGGTCAAAGAACACGCCCGGGGAACGGTGCAGCTGGGAAACGATAACGCGCTCGGTACCGTTGATAACGAAGGTACCGTTCTCAGTCATCAGGGGGATTTCACCCATGTAGACTTCTTGCTCTTTGATGTCCTTGATCGCTTTGTTCGACGACTCTTTGTCGAAGATGATCAGACGGACTTTTACCCGCAAAGGTACGGCGTACGTAACACCGCGCAACACGCATTCTTTGACATCAAATGCCGGTTCGCCCAGGCGATAACCGACGTACTCCAGCGCAGCATTGCCGGAGTAGCTGATGATCGGGAAAACGGATTTGAAGGCCGCATGCAGGCCCACGTCGCGGAACTGATCTTTGGTCGCTCCCGCCTGCAAGAATTCACGATACGAATCCAGCTGGATAGCCAGAAGGTACGGGACATCCATGACGTCCGGCAACTTGCTAAAGTCCTTGCGGATACGTTTTTTCTCAGTATATGAGTAAGCCATCAGCGTTCCCCAGCTTGGTCACCTGCTTGTTTGGCCCCTCCCGACGGGAGCAGCCAGAAAATCTTGCAAACCCCATGGTTTGCGCCACCGCATCGGGTGGTTACAGCGCGTTATAGGCGACGACCGAGTCGATTGCCAATAACGGAAAAAGGCCGGTGGCAAGAGCCACCAGCCATCAGCCTTCAGCTTAACGCTTGGGCTGGAGACGCAAGGTCGATGCTTACTTCAGCTCGACTTTAGCGCCTGCTTCTTCCAGCACTGCTTTAGCTTTGTCAGCTGCGTCTTTCGACACTGCTTCCAGAACCTGGGCAGGGGCGCCGTCAACTACTGCCTTGGCTTCTTTCAGGCCCAGACCGGTCAGTTCACGTACTGCCTTGATCACGTTTACTTTCTTCTCGCCAGCTTCCAGCAGCATGACGTTGAATTCGGTTTGCTCTTCAGCAGCAACAGCGGCAACAGCTGGGCCAGCCGAAGCAGCGGCAGCGGAAACACCGAATTTTTCTTCGAAAGCTTTGATCAGCTCAACAACCTGCAGAACCGACATTTCAGCTACGGCGTTGAGGATATCGTCTTGGGAGATAGACATTGCTGTAATTCCTGAATTGGGGGACGGCCTACGCGGCCATCGAAATAAACAAAAATACGCGAGAGGAGATGCTCAGCCTTAGGCTGCGGCAGCTTCTTTTTGCTCGCGAACTGCGGCCAGAGTACGAGCCAACTTGCTGGTAGCGCCTTGAATCACGCTCATCAGCTGAGAAATAGCTTCGTTACGGGTCGGCAGTGTTGCCAGTACGTCGATTTGGTTAGCTGCGAGGAACTTGCCCTCGAACGCAGCTGCCTTGATCTCGAACTTATCCTGACCCTTGGCGAATTCCTTGAACAAACGGGCAGCAGCGCCAGGATGTTCCTTGGAGAACGCAATCAGGGTCGGGCCAGTGAACACGTCGTTGAGGACACTGTATTCAGTGTCAGCAACAGCGCGCTTGAGCAGGGTGTTACGTACAACACGTACGTATACGCCAGCTTCACGAGCCTCTTTACGGAGTCCGGTCATAGCGCTTACTGTCACACCACGGGCATCAGCCACGACAGCGGACAGAGCAGCTTTGGCAGCCTCGTTGACTTCAGCGACGATGGCCTTCTTGTCTTCGAGATTAATTGCCACGGGTTTAACTCCTGCTTGTTACCGTTTCATCTGGCCTGGGCCGGATGTCGTTTTGGTGTCTGATTCGGTAAGGAACCGGGAGCACCATCTGCGTAGGCTTGTGGTTTAAGACTTGCGTCGCCTACGGTCTTGGATAGCCCCCGCCAGGCAGGGACCCCAATCTTTCAATTGGCGCAATTACTTGCGCCAATTTGTGTCTTATACGTCCAGCGAGCCTTGGTCGATGACCAGACCTGGGCCCATAGTGGTGCTCAGGGTAACGCGCTTGACGTAGATACCTTTCGAGGAAGCTGGCTTGATACGCTTCAGATCAGCGATCAGGGCTTCAACGTTTTCCTTCAGCTTGACGGCATCAAAGCCGACTTTGCCAACGGAGGTGTGAATGATGCCGTTTTTGTCGGTGCGATAACGAACCTGACCAGCCTTGGCGTTTTTAACCGCGGTAGCTACGTCTGGAGTCACGGTGCCGACTTTAGGGTTAGGCATCAGACCACGTGGACCAAGGATCTGACCCAGCTGACCTACAACGCGCATTGCATCCGGGGAAGCAATTACGACGTCATAGTTCAGGTCGCCGCCTTTCATTTCGGCAGCCAGGTCGTCCATGCCAACGCGATCGGCGCCGGCGGCCAGAGCAGCTTCAGCTGCTGGGCCTTGGGTGAAGACAGCTACACGTACGGTCTTGCCAGTACCGTGTGGCAGCACAGTAGCGCTACGAACGACCTGGTCGGATTTACGTGGGTCAACGCCCAGGTTTACAGCAACGTCAACAGACTCGCTGAACTTGACAGTCGACAGCTCGGTCAGCAGAGCAGCAGCGTCTACA
This sequence comes from Pseudomonas sp. B6001, assembly GCF_013386015.1. Lineage (NCBI taxonomy): Bacteria > Pseudomonadati > Pseudomonadota > Gammaproteobacteria > Pseudomonadales > Pseudomonadaceae > Pseudomonas > Pseudomonas sp. B6001. The sequence goes on along the minus strand of NZ_JACAOX010000013.1, from coordinate 4,533 downwards.
AAATTGTAGGACTTGCCCGCTTCGATTTTGCCGGCGATAGCCTTTTGGCGCTTGGTCAGCTTAGCCATTACACACCCTCCACGTTAAGGCCCATGCTACGAGCAGAACCGGCGATGGTACGCACGGCTGCATCCATATCAGCTGCAGTCAGATCCGCGTTTTTGGTTTTCGCGATTTCTTCCAGCTGAGCACGGGTCACGGTGCCAACCTTAACGGTGTTAGGACGAGCGGAACCGCTAGTCAGACCAGCAGCTTTCTTCAACAGAACCGAAGCCGGGGTCGACTTGGTTTCGAAGGTGAAGCTACGGTCGCTGTATACAGTGATGATCACTGGAGTCGGCAGACCTGGCTCAATACCCTGAGTACGGGCGTTGAAGGCCTTGCAGAATTCCATGATGTTCACGCCGTGCTGACCCAGAGCTGGACCAACAGGTGGGCTTGGGTTGGCCTGAGCGGCCTTCACTTGCAGCTTGATGTAAGCGGTAATCTTCTTGGCCATGAGGCACTCCAATTACGGGTTCGAACGCCTCGAAAGGCTCCCCGGTTACTTGCGCGTTTATCCCAGTGACGACAAAACCCCACAGCCTAAGGCTGCGGGGTTGGGATGCTTGCTCAGCTAGACTTTTTCGACCTGGCTGAACTCTAGCTCTACCGGAGTAGAGCGACCGAAAATGAGCACTGCCACTTGGATCCGGCTCTTTTCGTAGTTAACTTCTTCGACGGTGCCGTTAAAATCAGCGAACGGACCATCTGTGACACGAACAACCTCACCCGGCTCGAACAACGTCTTCGGCTTGGGCTTGTCGCTACCATCAGCAACGCGACGCAGAATTGCTTCTGCTTCTTTGTCAGTGATCGGAGCAGGCTTATCAGCGGTACCGCCGATGAAACCCATGACGCGAGGAGTGTCCTTGACCAAGTGCCAAGTACCCTCATTCATGTCCATTTGAACCAGCACGTAGCCAGGGAAGAACTTACGTTCGCTTTTGCGTTTCTGGCCATTACGCATTTCAACCACTTCTTCAGTGGGAACCAGAATTTCGCCGAAGCCATCTTCCATGCCTGCCAGCTTTACGCGCTCTAGCAAAGAGCGCATGACATGCTTCTCGTAACCCGAGTAAGCATGCACAACGTACCAACGCTTAGCCACGGGACACCCTTAGCCAACAATCAAGGAAACAAGCCAGCCGAGCAGGGAATCAAGCCCCCACAACAGCAACGCCATAACCAGAACAACAGCTACCACGATCAACGTGGTCTGCGTGGTTTCTTGGCGAGTCGGCCAAACGACTTTACGGATCTCGGTACGAGCTTCCTTCACCAGGACCGCAAACGACTTGCCTTTTGCAGTCTGCAGGCCAACAAAGGCAGCAACAGCAGCAAGGGCGAGCAATGCGAGGACACGGTACAGGATTGGCGACCCAGAGTAGTACTGGTTGCCAACAACGCCTACAACCACAACAGCGACTACTACAAGCCACTTGAGCAGATCGAAGCGAGAGCCTTGAGCTTCAGCCTTAGGAGTCATCTATGAAGATCCTGTGAAAAGAAAGCCAGACACACCAAGTGAATCTGGCAGGTCAGGAGGGAATCGAACCCCCAACCTACGGTTTTGGAGACCGTCGCTCTGCCAATTGAGCTACTGACCTAAAACAAAATCAGGCCGACAATTATGCCGATCTGAAAAAGACTTTACAACAACAAACCCCTGCAGACCTGAAACCCACCCAAACAAAACAGCGAGAGAGGGCATATTCAACCGGAGGTAGCTGTTAAAACAAAGGCAGATATTTTCATATCTGCCTTGTTATATGGAGCTCTTGAGCGGATTTGAACCGCTGACCTCACCCTTACCAAGGGTGTGCTCTACCAACTGAGCTACAAGAGCGAAACAACTTGCACAACCTGCAAACTTGGAGCGGGTAGCGGGAATCGAACCCGCATCATCAGCTTGGAAGGCTGAGGTTCTACCACTAAACTATACCCGCGGAGCTTGCAGCTCACGCTAAAATGGTGGAGGGGGAAGGATTCGAACCTTCGAAGTCGTAGACGTCAGATTTACAGTCTGATCCCTTTGGCCGCTCGGGAACCCCTCCTAAGCGAGCCGGCATTCTACATCATGCCAGCCTTCTGTCAAGCATTTTCTCATTAAAAAATATGAGGTTAGCTGCGTTGACCTTCACTTCACCCTGTCGACCTAGAAGGTCTTCACTGCGAAGCGGGCGCCATTCTATGCAAACTATTCGAAGGTTGCAATGCCTTCGCACGGCATTATTTTATGTTTTAACTCATTGAATTCATTAGCAAGGTTTTCAAAGGGCAGATCATCGGCCAGACGCCTGCTTTCAGGGGCCACTCGCAGCCAGTATCCCGACGCATCAGGCAGGTTCAGAGACTGCAGCCTGACCTTGATATCCAGGCTCGTGAGGCGCTGCTCAACGGATTGAGCCTCTTTCTGATCAGGCAAACCGCCGATATACAAGCACATCGCCTGCGCATCAGGCGCTTTTGCCCTGTCTCGCCGAACCATCGCATCAGCCGATTCGCTCAACAGGCGGATATCTTGCTGAGAACCACGATAGAGAGCCAAAGGCGTGACATCTTTAGCGCGCAGAGGGGCCTCCTGCTGATGCCAGATGTAATAGAAGACATTGAGGACCAGCAAAAGCAGAAACAGCCAACGCATAAAAACCTCAGGACAAAGGGCACGCCATCGCCAAGCCAACAAAAACCAGATCAGGGACAAGCCTACCGTGAGGCACAGCGTCAGCCACGAGCTCAGCGTCCCCACCGGTAAGGAAGACGGTAAAATCGCTCCCCCAATAGCTTCGAGCCAACTCCAGCTGGGTCAACACAAAACCCCTCAGCATGAGCGTACAGCCGCGCTCTACCGCCTCCACAGTTGTGCGCCCTGGAGACAGCGCCTCAAGAGCCCGTTCAGCGGCGATATCGTCATAGCGTATTTTGCGGGTATGTGTTCGAAGCTGATTACGCATCAGCGGCATCCCCGGACAAATGAAACCGCCGAGATGCTCACCGTCTGCGGAAATGAAGTCTGCTGTTGCGGCGGTGCCAAAATCGAGCACCAGGCACGCGCCCGACGCCAGCTGAAACCCACCCAGCATCGCGAGCCAACGATCCAGTCCCAGGCGCTCGAAATCTTCGTACCCGTTCCGCACCCCACCCATCTGCCTCGCCGAAGCAGCACACAGCACCTTGACGCCAAATGCCTCGACCAGGGTAGCGACCAGTTGACTCGTCTCATCCGAAGCGCGAACACTCACCAGCCGGCAGTCTTTTAACGCGAGCCCCGTGAGCGCGAACAGGCTGTCGATCAGCGAGGCATCCGACCCAACGACACCTTCGGCAAAGATACGAGCCTTATCCGACTCAAGTACCCGCCATTTGATAAAGCTATTCCCACAGTCGAGCTCAAGAATCATCACGCAACCTCAGGCTTAGCTCACCACCGCTATATACTTTCTCAACACCATCCACGCTCAACCGCAATGCACCTTGCCCATCGACCCCCAGCACCACGCCGTCAATCTGGTTCACGCCCGCGATGAGCGATACAGGCCGGCCCTGCCATAAATGGCTTTGCTCCCACTCACCCTGAATTGCCGAAAAGCCAGATGCCTGGTGACGCTCAAGATAAGCCTGCAGCTGCACTCCAAGACGCGCTACCAGGTAGTTGCGATCAACAGCACTGCCGCTCTCCAACTGTACGGAGCTCCATTGCTGATCGACCTCATCCGCCTTCTGCATGTTCACGTTGATGCCGATACCAATAACGACGTGACAGACGTCAGCGGGATCCCCGACCAGTTCCAGGAGAATTCCGGCGATCTTTTTCTGCCCGACCAAAACGTCATTTGGCCACTTCAACCCTGCACCACGAACACCCGCGTCGCGCAGCGCCTGCATAACTGCAAGTCCGACCACCAGGCTTAGCCCTTCCAACTGACGCATGCCGCCTTCGATCCGCATCACAAGGCTGTAGTAGACGTTTTGAGCGAAAGGACTGACCCACTTTCGTCCGCGCCTTCCCCTGCCTGCAGTTTGCTGTTCTGAAAGCACAAGAAATGGCGCAGTGCGACCCGATTCAATCAGCCGCAATGCCTCGGCATTGGTAGAGTCAATGGAGTCAGAGATATGAACAGGCCATGCAGGAACAGGTACATGCCGAGCTATTTCATCGGCACTTAACAGTATCAGGGGCGCAGCCAACTGATACCCCCTGCCGCGCACTTTATGGATAGGTAGACCCAATTCCGCCTCGAGATGCTGAAGCTGCTTCCATACAGCACTGCGACTGACACCCAAGGCAGCACCGAGCGCCTCCCCGGAGTGGAATCGACCATCTTTTAGAAGTTTCAACAACGTCAGCATGCAGGTCTCGCCTCACAATGAGGCACGCATGATAGCCATGCATTAGGCCATTGCATAGAAAGGCAGGACGTTAGCATTGAAGATGCTTGAAATTCGACCGCCCAAATTTTCCGACCGCCCAAAACAAAACCCCTGACTGCG
>NZ_JACAOX010000012.1:0-77492 GCF_013386015.1 Pseudomonas sp. B6001 | reverse complement strand
ACCGATAACGCTCGCTTTCGCCGACAGCGTTGGTCGCCTCAACCAACCGCCAGGCATCGTCGTACGTGTAGGCAACAACGTTCTGTTCGGTGACCCAGCCCGGCTCCCGCTGCACCTGATAGTCGACGGCAACGATATGGCCGTGCTCATACCGCAGCAGCAATCCCTGACCAACATGGTTATCGATCCGCTGAATCCGTCCCGAGTAGTCGCGGGAAATGCGCAGCCGGTTGTCGTAAGCATCGCTGATCGCCGTCAGCACACCGTCACGGAAGTGGTAGAAAAGCGACGCCTGAGCCAGCACCCATTCATCCGGCAAAGCACCCAGATAAATCGCCGCTTCCGCCAGGCTATTGGTGATCGCCGGCCGTGCAGCAGAGGGCAGGGGAAAGGTGGTGCTGCGGTTTTCGTGATCGGTCCACACCACCGATTCGCCGCTCACCACCAAGCGCTGCGCCAGCGCATGACTCCAGCCAAACCCCAGCCCGCAATCCACTTCCACGGCACTGCTGCGATACAACCGCGTCCAGGCAAATGGCAGCACACCCTCCAACGAGCCATCCGTGAGGGTCAGCAGCTCCTCACCAGTAACCATCGATACCGGGCAGCCATTGGTACAGGTATTCGCCGAACAGACCGAAGCATCCCCATTGGGGTTTTTCGCCGAAGCCGGGGCATCATCCACATGTTCTTGCTTCACCAGCGCCGTGCGCGCTGCTTTAGGCTTTCGGACCAGCGCTGCCGGATTCGAAACCTCGTTTACACCGGCCTTCAACGGCACGGCCGCTGCCTTGATCGACACTGGATCATTTTTAAGCGACACCGGCTTAAGCACACTGGGGTGCCAGTCCAGCCGTGGTGCCTCGCCCAACTTGGCCATCTGCTCGAGTAACACCCGTGCCCGGCCGGACCTGACCTTGCCCAGCACCTGCGGGCCCAAACGCACCGCCACACCCATGCCGCCGGTGGCCAACAGCAACAGCAGGTTGAGCAGTACCTCGGAAGTCATTTCCCCCAGCAGCTCGTTCATGTCCGGCGGCGGAAGCAATTGCGCCCAACTGAACATCGCCGACAGATAGATGAACAACAACGGTTCATCGCTCAGCACCAGAAGACCGTTGGCAATGGCCTCATTGCTGAGCTTCAACAGCTCTTCAAGCTCGCCTTGGGAGAGGTACTGCAGCAACTTTTCGCTATTGGGTTTGATGTCCGCCAGCCAGTCGTACAGGTTTGGAATACCGTCCCAAAGGCTGTACAGCGTGTTCGTAATCCCTCGCACAAACGCGGCGTCCATCAACTTGCGACGGTCGAGGGCGCTGGCGTTTGAGTACTGTTTCCACTGCTCTTCGAAGGTGCTCGTCCATTCACTGCGCAAGCTGCTTTCCAGCGAGCTGATCACCGACTGATAGGAGGCGTAGAGCGCCTTGACGTGATCCTTGGAAACATCGGGGTAGAAGCTGACCTGATACTGCTGGTCGCGCGTGCAGTCGGTGATTTCGAGGATGCCGCTGGGGCCGATGGTTTTATGAATGGGGGGACCGATCAGGCTGCCGTCCTCGGCGATGGCCTGGAGCATGACCGGCGTGTTGCCGATCGGCACAAACCGCTTGCTCTCAAACATATGCACCAGGGTCAGCGCACCATTGGGTTTGCACATTGCAACGGTGGTACTGGGGGCTTTAGAGGAAACAGGCGCGACCAGCGCGACCTCATCCCCAACCTTGAACACCTGCTCGACTTCCAGCGACGAAAAGCTCCAGAAGCTCTCAGCCCAATCGTCAAACGAGTTAAGGCACTCCCTGAAATTACGAAAGACCGCTTCAACGTCCTTCGTCTCCACATCCATGGGAGCCAGGGCCAACCTGCCTATGGCGGGATTCAAGAGGCAGCCCCATCGGGCAGGGCATTAATCGAAAAAAACATCGGCGTTCCCTCGCGCTGTGTGATCAGGCGAGGGACTTTGCAGAGGTTTGTAAGAGAAAGAAGTCAGAGCTATCCACTGCTACTGATAGGACGTTTCGCCAAATCCCCGGCTAAACCGACCCGTTTTCGTAAGCCAAATCTCCGACAAAAATAAATCCCACAAAACCCACATACGCAACAAATCCAACTTGACAGCTTCCATTCCCTTGGCGTCTATTGACGTACCCGCTGGATCATTTCGCAGATGTCCCAGGATGCTCAATGAAGACTGATATCTCACTGACCCACATGCCCAGCGTCCTGCACGCAGCCGAAAGCATCCGCCAAGGCACACTGACCCCTGTGCAACTGGTCGAGCAAAGCCTCGAAGCCATCAAAACCCACAATCCCACACTGAATGCCTTCGGCGACGTCTACACCGAATCCGCGCGGGAGCAGGCTGAAATCCTGACCGCAGAAGCGCAGGCCAACCAATTTCGTGGCCCGCTCCACGGCATCCCCTTCGGCATCAAAGACCTGTTCTCCACCGCCAATCTGCGCACCACCCGCGGTTCGCTGACCGGCCTGGACAACGTCCCCACCCAGGACGCCCCGATCATCCGCCGCCTCAAGGAGGCCGGCGCGATCATCCTCGGCAAGACCGCCACCACCGAATTCGGCTGGACCGGCGCCAGCACCTCCCGGGTATTCGGCAATGGCCGCAACCCCTGGAACCCCCAGCTCACCAGCGGAGGATCCAGTTCCGGCTCGGCCATTGCGGTGGCAGCACGCATGGTCCCGGCCACGCTGGGTTCCGACGGCGGCGGTTCGGTGCGCATTCCCGGCGCCTTTTGCGGTGCATTCGCTCTTAAAGGCTCTCTTGGGCGCATCCCCACCTGGCCCTGGTCCGCCACTGAAATGCTCAGCCACGCCGGCCCGATCACCCGCACCGTGCGCGACAGCGCGTTACTCTTCGATATCCTCTCCGGGCCCGATCCGCTGGATCACCAGGCCTTGCCCGCGCCCACCGAGTCCTACCTGGCGCGCTGCGACCAACCGCTGGGCCCTGTGCGTGTGGCGTATTGCCCGACCTTGTTCGATACGCCGGTGGACCCGGTCATCGCCGCCACCGTCGAAGCGGCGGTGCATTACCTTGCGGATGAGCTGCCGGTCACCGTCACCACCCTGAACCTGGACTGGCAAGACCCGCTGGCCACCTTCGAAACCCTGTGGGTCGGCGGGCGCGGGATCGCCTATGGCAAATCCCTGGCCGATCGCCTCGACCAACTGGACCCGGGTTTCGCTGCGCTGATCAAGCGCTCCGCCGATTACGATCTGGCGGCCTACCTCAAGGCTGTGCAGCAACGTGCACTGTTCGCCAATCAGGTACACGCGCTGTTTAATGACTACGACGTACTGCTGATGCCGACGATGCCGATCCTGCCGTTCGCCGCCGACCGGGTTGCCCCCGAGGGCTGGCCGGGCGAGGAGGGCGCGGTGCCCTGGGCCCGCTGGACGCCGTTTACCTATCCGTTCAATATCACCGGCAACCCCGCTGCCAGCCTGCCCTGCGGCTTCAGCCCGAGCGGTTTGCCGATTGGCCTGCAGGTGATCGGCCCACGTTTTGCCGACGCCCAGGTGCTGCAATTCTGCGCGGCCGTCGAAGCCATCGCCCCCTGGGATCAGCACCTCCCCCCGATGCTGATGCCCTGATTGATTGAACCCGGAGTGGGCTCAAAAGAAGCCCGCCCGTGATAAACGCTTTGTGTTGTCCTGCCCTTTCACACCCTGATGAGTGAGAGGTACCCGTGACCCTGTCCATGGCTGTATTACGTTCTATGCTCCCCGCTGGACCGGCTCGCGCCGCGTTTCGCCGTGGGGCGCGCAATACCGGCCGCCTGAACCTGCCCTGGAATACCTCTTTTATGCTCAACCAGCCACGTCTCGACGAAATCATGCTCCTGCTCACCCAACACCAGCGCGTCAAGGCGTCGGACCTGGCGCAGGCGCTGTTCGTCTCCGAAGAAACCATCCGCCGCGACTTCAAGTACCTGGAAGAAGCCGGCAAGCTGCGGCGCATCCACGGCGGCGCGATCCTGCCGCGGCTCAACGAAGAACAGCCGCTGCAAGTGCGTAGCCGCATCAAGCCCCAGGCCAAGACGCGTATCGCGGTGTGTGCAGCGAAGCTGGTGAGCGAAGGCATGGTGCTGTTCCTCGACACCGGCACCTCGACCCTGGCCCTGGCCCAGCAACTGACCGCGTTCAGCCAGTTGCGCATCATCACCAACTCCCTGGACATCGCCCGCCTGATCACCGAGCAAAGCGCCAACCAGGTGCTGGTGGTGCCCGGCGATGTGCGCCGCAACGACAACGCGCTGATTGGCGCCCACACCCTGGAATTCGTCCGACAGTTCCACTACGACATTGCCTTCATGGGCATCGGCGCTGTCGACCTGGAGCTGGGGTTCATGGACTACCAGGAGCCCGAGGCGCTGCTGCGCCGGGAACTGACCAAACACAGCCTGCGCAGCGTGATCCTGGCCGATGACGCCAAGTTCGGCCACCGCACCTTTATCAATACGCTGCCGTTCAGCGCCATCACGACCCTGGTCACCAATCGTGCGCCGTCCAACGACTTTGCGACCCGCCTGGAGCAAGCCCATGTCGATATCCTTTACCCCTGAGTTGCTGGTGCCCAGTGAACAGGACCTTGAAACCTTCGAGGCGCTGTTCCGCGACACTTCGGCCATCGGTGCAACCAAGGCCGGTGGGCTGCATCGCCTCGCCGCCTCGGCTGAAGACGGCGCCGTGCGCGACCTGTTCGCGGCCTGGCTGACTGAACGCGGTTTTGACGTGCGTGTGGATGCAGTGGGTAACATGTTCGGTTTGATCACCTTTAATCCAGAAGCGCCCTACGTGCTGTGTGGCTCGCATCTCGACAGCCAGCCGAGTGCCGGGCGTTTCGATGGGGTCTATGGCGTGCTGGCCGGCGCAGTCGCGGTGGCCAGCCTGGCTCGCCAACTGCGCGAGCGCGGCGAAGTACCGGCGTGCAACCTGGCGGTGGTGAACTGGACCAACGAGGAGGGCGCGCGTTTCCAGCCCAGCCTGATCGGCAGCAGCGTGTTCACCGGTGACCTGGCCCTGCAGGACGCCTGGGCCTGCCGCGATGGCGATGGCATCAGCCTCAAGCATGCGCTGCAGCAGATTGGTTATCTGGGGGAGGGCCGCGTCGAGCTGGACGTCGCCGGTTATGTGGAAATCCACGTCGAACAAGGTGATGGCCTTGAGCGCGACGGGCTGGCCATCGGTGTGGTGCGCGACACCTGGGCCGCCCTCAAGCAACGGATTCGGTTCATCGGTGAACAGAACCACACCGGTCCTACACCCATGGCTGCACGCAAGGATGCCTTGCTGGCCGCCGCCCACGCGATCACTGCGGTGCGGGCCGAGGCCGACCTGCACGGCGTGCAACTGCACAGCTCGGTGGGGCGCCTGGAGATCTATCCCAATTCCCCCAACGTGGTGCCTTCCAGCGTGACGTTGCATGTCGAGTACCGCTCGCCCGACACCGAATTACTGGCCGCAGCCGGTGCGCGCCTGGACGCCAGCCTCAAGGCCACCGCCAGCGCCACGTCGACTGACTACAGCATCGAAAGCCGCGCCCTGCGTGAGCCGAGCCACCTGCATCACGGTTTTGCCGAGCTGGCCTACGGCGTCGGCCAGCAACTGCGCTTGCCCATCGGCAACAGCGTCACCGTGTCAGGCCACGACGCCATCAGCCTGAGCCGGCATTACCCGGTGTGCCTGCTGTTTATCCCGAGCAGCAATGGCGTGTCCCACAACGAAGCGGAATTCACCAGCGAGCAGGACATGCGCAACGGCCTGCACATGCTGACCGCGTTGCTGCACCGCGCCTGTTCCACCCCCAACGCCTACCGCTGAGGTCTGCCATGTCGAGTCGTTTGCAAGCAAAGTCACGGCTGCTGGGCGCCCTGGAGGCCGCCGGCTTGTCCGCCCATGTGGTGGTCGAAGAGGGCACCGCCGGGATTGCCTCGCCGGTACGCCTGGCCACCGAGTGGGCCGGTTTTACCGTCAGCGCACCGTGGGGCCAGTGTTACGCCAAAGTCTTGCATGACGACATGCGCGCGCTGATCGACATTGAACGCACTGCCCGCGCCACCCAACTGGCAGCTGATTGCGACGTGACGCCGGGTGTGCGCCTGGTGGATGCCACGGCCGGCGTGTTGCTGCTGGATGCGTTGCCCACCAGCGAGTGGCGTTGGGCCCGCCTCGACGAATTGATGCAGCCCCAGCGCCTGCAAGCGCTCTGGACCCTGAAGAAACAACTGCACCAAGGCACCTCGCCGGGCTTCGCCCGCTCGCCGCTGCAAGACATCCAGCACCTGCGCGAATTATGCGTGCGCTACAGCGTGGCCTTGCCCATCGACCACGCCTGGATCAGCACCTGCATTGACCTGGCCTGGACCTCGCTGCAACTGAACGCCAGCGACTCGGTGCCGCTGCACGGCGACGGCGTGGCGAGCAACGTGATGATCGGCCCGGACGGCGCCTTGCAACTGATCGACTTCGATTACGCCGGCAGTGGTGATCCCTGGTACGACGTGGCCATCAGCCTTAACGAGTTGTACGTCTTCGAAAACGACTGGCGCGAAGGCATCCATGCCTGGGCCGGCGAGTGCCGTGAAAGCGACTATGCGCGCTGCCGCTTGTACGCCTTGATCAACGATTGGTACTGGACGCTCTGGGGCCTGTGGGTCGGCGCTACCTCGGCGCGGCCGCTGGAGTTTTCCAAGGTCGGGCAGTGGACGCTGTTGCGCTGCCGCCAAAGTCTGCAAGACCCGCGGTTTGAAGGTTGGCTACGTCAGGTACAGGAGGGGCAGGCATGAAAGCGTTAGGTGAGGCGTGTACGCCACAAGAGTGTCAGCTGGAAGCGGCGGTGCGCGGGGTTGCCAGTTGGGGCGGCACCGGCATTCGTTATGAACCGGTCAGCGGCGGGATTTCCAACACCAACTGGCGGGTGGAAGTGGCCGGGATCGACACTGCGTATTTCTTCAAGGTACCGGGCGTGGGCACCGAGATGTTCATCGACCGCCGCACGGCCCACGACGCCAGCCTCAAGGCGGCGCAAACCGGCTATGGCGCGCCGGTGTTCGCATTCCTTGAAGAGTTCGGCGTGGAAGTCTTCGAGTTCATGGAGGGCTGGCGCGCCTCCTCCAACCACGACTTCCTCGACCGCGACGTGCGCCACAACGCGCTGCACGCCCTCAAGGCGTTCAACGACCAGCCGCCACTGGTGCAGACCAAGACCGTGTTCGACATGATTGCCGAGCACCAGCGGCAGGTGGAGCAACTCAACGGCTGCAAGCCCGCCGACGACGCCTGGCTGCGCCGCCAATGCGACCGCGCCCGGGGCGTGCTGCAAGCTTCCGGCATCGACCTGGCTCCCTGCATGAATGACACCCTGGCGGGTAATTTCATGCTCAACGACCGTCGGCAAATTCGTCTGGTGGACTTCGAATACGCCTCCAACAACGACCGGCATTACGAACTGGCGCTGTGGTTCGGCGAGATGTTTTTCACTGATGAAATGGAACTGGCCCTGATCGAGGATTACTTCGGCCAGGTCACCCCGCAGAACCTCGCGCGCATCAAGTTGCACAAGGCCCTGGCGGACATCAAATGGTCGACCTGGGCGATGGTGCAGCACGCGGTGTCGCAGCTGGATTTCGACTTCTATAAATACGGCACCTGGAAGCACATGCGTGCCCGCAGCATCATCAACGATTCGCAATGGGAAACCTGGCTAAGACAGGCTTGAGCCTGCGCCAGACAACAATAATGCATTGAATGAAGTCACTTGGGCGCTGATTGGTGCCTGCGTTTTCACTGCTTGATTTTTGTTTGATCACACAAAAAAACGATCCACAAATTCAAGGAGCACCCGACTCATGAAATCTGATAGCGCACCACCCGGACGCCTGAAAAGCCAACTCTTTGGCGTGTACTTTTTCCTGTTGCTGATGCTCGCCTTATTCCCGCCGTTCTATTTGAGCGTGAGCGGCAGTACCGCGTTGGTACTGGGCATACCGTTGCCGATCTTCTACTGGATCGCCATTGCAGTCCTCGCAGGCCTGGGCCTGTGGGCGTTGTACGTCGCCGAATTGAAGGCCGGCGAAATACCCGAAGAGGGGGATGCGCAATGATCAGCACCGCCAGCGATGCCAACCTCTTTATCACCTTCGGCGTCATCGGCCTGTTCCTGGCCGGGATGATCGCCGTGCTGTACGCCACCAACCGCGAGAGCACGAGTTTTTCCGATTACGCCGTAGGCGGGCGCTCCTATGGGCCGTGGTACATCGCCATGTGTTACACCAACTCGTGGTGGCCGGGCTCGACCTTTACCGCGTTTTTCGCCCTGACCATCGGCGGCGCCCTGGGCTTCTACGGCATGGTCTACGCCACCCTTGGCGTGACGGCAATGTACCTGATGGCCCGCCGCGCGTGGACCTGGGGCCAGCGTTTCAACCTGCGCACCCAGCCGGACTTGCTCGGCATGCGCTTCAACAGCCCGGTGGTCAAGCGCGTGGCCTCGATCATCGGCATCATCTCGGTATTCCCGTGGGTGGTGATGGGCATCCAGGCGTTGGCGATGTTGTTCCAGTTCGCCAGCTTCGGCCGCTGGGGCGTCACCACCTGCCTGGTCGCCGGCGTGGTGGTGGTGCTGGTGCGCCAGTACTGGACCGTGAGCATGGGCATGCGCGGGCTGATCATGACCGACATGTTCCAGGGTCTGATCGCCTATGTCGTGTGTGCGGCGCTGTGTGTGTTCCTGCTGTTCGGCGACCAGGCGTCGTTCTCCAACCTGGCGCACCTGCCGGCGAAAATGTTGCTGATTCCCGGCGCCAGCGGCACCGGTTACGGCCCGCTGTACATGTTCAGCCTGATCTTCACCGGCGTGATCGGCTCGATGTGCTGGCCCATGAGCTTCCAGCGCATCTACACCGCCAGCGGCGTCAAGGCGGTGAAGAAAGGCACGCTGTACACGATCCTGTTGGTGGGTGGTTTCTACGGGATTCTGATGCTGTTTGCCGCGGCCATCAGCCAGGACCCGAACGTCATCGCGCACCCGCAACAAGGCTGGTTCCTCTCGCTGTTCGACATCGGCGGGCCGTGGATGCTGGCGCTGGCTATCGTCATCGTACTGGCGGCGAGCATCGGCCACGTCGACGGCTGCGTGCAGGTCTGCGGCACCCAGTTCGCCAACGACCTTGCCACCTGGAACACCCCGCGTACCGACCGGCAACTGACGCTGCTGGCCAAGTCCGGGATGGTGGTGTTTATCGTTGCCGCCTCGGTGCTGGCATACCTGACCTTTGATTACGCGCGACTGCAATTGCTGGCGCAGATTTCCTACCAGGGGATTATCCAGTTGGCGGTGCCGCTGTTCTTCGGCATTTTCAGCCGCCGCGGCAACAAGGAAGGCGCGATTGCCGGGATGCTGGCGGGGATCGTGGTGGCGATTGTGCTGACGACGATGTATCCGGACGACATTCCCGGGCTGGGGTCGTTGACCAGCGGGATTGTGGGGCTGGTGGTCAATGCGGGGATTTTTGTGGCGTGTGCATTGGTGATCAAGCCGAGTGAGGAGGAGAGTGCGCGGGTGGAGCAGTTGTTTGAAATGGCGGCGCCAGGGCGCAAAGTGCCAATGGGGGCAAGGCCGGTCCTGAACTGAACCCACTTCTCAAACCCAATGTAGTTCCAATGTGGGAGCGGGCTTGCTCGCGAATGCAGACTGTCAGTTAAAGCATCAGCGACTGATATACCGCATTCGCGAGCAAGCCCGCTCCCACATTTTTGATTGTGTTTCTACACAGCATTCCCGTTTTGTCGCAGGCGTTTGTAGAGGGTATTGCGGCTGACGCCAAGCTCTCTGGCCAGGTGAGAGATATTCCCGCCCACCGCCTTCAGTCGCTCATTCAGGTCCAGACTGTCATCCACTGCATCACACACCGGCACCACCCCATTCAAATCCACAAAAAAATCATCCGGCAAATGTTCCGCCCGAATCGGCTGCTCTTCCGCCATGGCCAGTGCCACCTGCAACACGCTGCTCACCTGGCGCAGGTTCCCCGGCCACGGATGCTGTTCAAACAAGGCCAGCACCTCGTTAGTCAACCCGGCCCACTGCGTCGGCTCGCGATGCTGTTGCCACAGCTGCTTGAACAACGCCTGTTTATCCGTGCGCTCCCGTAGCGGCGGCAGCTCCAGGGTCAGGCCACCGATGCGGTAATACAGGTCTTCGCGAAAACGCCCGAGCTGTACCTGTTCGCGCAGCGAGCGGTTGGTGGCGGAGATGATCCGCAAATCCACCGGGTACAACTCGCTGCTGCCTACAGGCTGCACACAGCGTTCCTGCAATACCCGCAACAGCCGGGCCTGGGTCGGCAGGGGCATGTCGCCGATCTCGTCGAGGAACAGCGTGCCTTTGTCTGCCTTGCGGATCAGCCCGATGCTGCCTTTCTGGTTGGCGCCGGTGAACGCGCCTTTTTCATAGCCGAACAGTTCCGACTCCACCAGCTCGGCGGGGATCGCTGCGCAGTTGACCGCGATAAACGCTTGTTGGCTGCGGGAACTGGCCTGGTGCAGGGCTTTGACGAACACTTCCTTGCCGACACCGGTTTCACCGTGGATCAGCAACGGAATATCCTTTTCCAGCAGGCGCTCGGCCTGACGCACGGCCTTTTCCACGCGGGCATCGCCGAAGTGCAGGGTCTTGAGACTGATGGCCGTGGGGCCGGGTTCGCGGGGCTTTTTCGTTTCCACGAACACGCGAGCCTGCACTGGCGCCTGTTTCGGCCGTTTCAGCAGGCACTGGAAACGGTTGCGCCCGGCGGCTTGCAGCGAGAAGGGCAGGCCTTCGGGCTGGTTGAGCAGTTCCAGCAGCGAGACCTTGAACAGGCTGTCGATCAGCACCCGCGACAGGCTGATGCCGAGCAGGTTGTCCGCCCGGCGGTTGGCTGACAGTACCTGACCGCTTTCATCAAAAATCAGCAGTCCGGCCCACTGGCTATCGAGGTTGTTCAGCCCGGTGTTGAACGTCAGCTGGAAATGCTCACCGCGAAACAGGTTGAGGATCAGCCGGTTCTCGACGGTCTGGCTCATCATCTTGACCATGCCGAGGGTGTGGGAGGGCGGCAGGTAGCTGTCGCTGGACACATCCAGCACCGCGATGATTTCCCGCTGCGCATCGAAGATCGGCGCTGCCGAGCCGGTCATGAAACGGTTGGCCTTGAGGAAGTGTTCGTCATGTTCGATATGCACTGCCTGGGCACAGGCCAGGGCGGTGCCGATGGCGTTGGTGCCGCTGGAGCGCTCCATCCAGCTGGCGCCGGCGCTGAAACCACGGGCCAGCTTGGGGTCGATAAAGCGTTGGGTGCCCCACGAAGTCAGCACCTGGCCCTGGTTGTCGGCAAGCATGATCAGGCAGTTGGAGTTGCTGAGGATGTTTTCGTAGTAGGGCAGCACTTCCTGGTGGGTGGTCTGCACAAGGGAATGCTGGCTTTCCAGCAACTGGCTGACGCCGTCTGCGGGCAATTGGTCGAAGCTCGGTGTGCTCTGGTGATCCAGGCCATAGGCCCGGCAGCGGCGCCAGGAGTCCTGGATGATGGCATCGTGCGCCAGCGGTGTGCTCATGGCGGTGACCCTTGCTTTATTGTTGTTCTGGGGTGCGGAAGGCCCGTTCAGTGTTGTTCAGAACTGTTCATTGTCAACCCGCCGATTGTTCAGTTGTTCAGCCTGACCTGTTCATTTCTGTTCAGAGGCGAATCGCTGTTTTGCCTAACTCGTTGACCGGCCTGAGGTTTGGGTTGTTGGCACGGAACTCGCTCTGTGCTCCTGCCAGAACCATTCCAATAATAAAAAGGTCGTGTCATGTCATTGACCCTGGAGCACGTCACTCGCGTTGTCGAAGGCCAAACCTGGATCGACGACGCCAACCTGCGTTTCGAAGCCGGTTCCTTCAATGTATTGCTGGGCCGCACGCTCTCCGGCAAGACCAGCCTGATGCGCCTGATGGCCGGCCTGGACAAGCCTGACAGCGGGCGCATCCTGATGAATGGCGTGGACGTCACCCAGAAGCCGGTGCGCCTGCGCAATGTGTCGATGGTCTATCAGCAGTTCATCAACTACCCGACCATGACCGTGTTCGAGAACATCGCCTCGCCGCTGCGCCAGGCCGGAGTCTCTGCCGAGCAGATCCAGAGCAAAGTCCTCGAAACCGCGAAAATGCTGCGTATCGAGAAATTCCTCCAGCGTCACCCCCTGGAACTCTCCGGCGGCCAGCAGCAACGCACCGCCATGGCCCGGGCGCTGGTCAAGGATGCCGAGCTGATTCTGTTCGATGAACCCCTGGTGAACCTGGACTACAAACTGCGCGAAGAACTGCGCCAGGAAATGCGCGAGCTGTTCAAGGCACGCCATACCATCGCGATCTACGCCACCACCGAACCCAACGAAGCCCTGGCCCTGGGCGGCACCACCACGATTCTGCATGAGGGCCGGGTGATCCAGAGCGGCAAGGCGGCCGAGGTCTATCACCAGCCGCAAACCGTGCTGGCGGCCGAGCTGTTTTCCGAGCCGCCGATCAACCTGATGCCCGGGCGCATCAGTGGCAATGAAGTGAGCTTCGCCAACTTCGTGCACTTTCCGCTGAACGTTGACCTGCGGCCCATCGGCGAAGGCGAGTTTCGCTTTGGCGTGCGCCCCAGCCATATCAGCCTGGTGCCGAGCAACGACGATGACCTGGAATTGGCCGTGACCGTGGAGGTCGCCGAGATCAGTGGCTCGGAAACCTTCCTGCACGTACGCAGCGAACACTTCCTGCTGGTGCTGCACTTGCCCGGGGTGCATGAGTACGACGTCGACGCGCCGATCCGCATCTATATCCCCACCCACAAACTGTTTGTGTTCGATGGCCAGGGACGGCTGGTCCAGGCCCCCGGCCGACGTGTCGCGAGGGTTGCCTGATGGCCGAGATCCATTTGCAGAACCTGGCCCACAGCTACAGCTCAAAGCCAAACGGCCCCGAGGACTACGCGATTCGCGAGATGAACCACGTCTGGGAGCAGGGCGGCGCCTACGCGTTGCTGGGGCCGTCGGGCTGCGGCAAGTCGACCTTGCTCAACATCATCTCCGGCCTGCTCAGCCCATCCGAAGGCCAGGTGCTGTTCGACGCCAAGGTGGTCAACGAGCTGACCCCGGAAAAGCGCAACATCGCCCAGGTGTTCCAGTTCCCGGTGGTGTACGACACCATGACCGTGTTCGATAACCTGGCTTTTCCCCTGCGAAACCAGGGCATGGCCGAGGCGAAGATTCACAGCAAGGTGCAGGAAATTGCCGAGGTGCTCGACCTGCAAAACCTGCTGGACAAAAAGGCCCGCAACCTCACTGCCGATGAAAAGCAGAAAGTCTCCATGGGCCGCGGCCTGGTGCGGGATGACGTGTCGGCGATCCTGTTCGACGAACCGCTGACGGTGATCGACCCGCACCTGAAATGGAAGCTGCGGCGCAAGCTCAAGCAGATCCACGAGCAGTTCAACATCACCATGGTCTACGTGACCCACGACCAACTGGAAGCCTCGACCTTCGCCGACAAGATCGCGGTGATGTATGGCGGGCAGATCGTGCAGTTCGGCACGCCCCGGGAGTTGTTCGAGCGGCCCAGCCACACCTTTGTCGGCTATTTCATCGGCAGCCCTGGGATGAATCTGATTGAGGTGCAGGCAGAGGCGGGCGGTGTGCGCTTTGCCGGGACACATCTGGCGTTGCCCGAGGCGTTGCAGCAGCGCATTGGCGAAACGCCTTACAAAAGGCTGCAGGTCGGCATCCGCCCGGAATTTATCCATGTGTGGGATGAGCACAATCCCGACGCGCTACAGGCGCAAGTCACCCATGTGGAAGACCTCGGCACCTACAAGATCATGACCCTCAACCTCGATGGCGCACCGTTGAAAGTGCGCCTGGCCGAAGACAAACCGGTGCCCGAGGGCCAGGCGTCCATCAGCTTTCCGGGGCAGTGGCTGATGGTGTATGCCGATGACTACTTGCTGGAGGTGCAGCCATGAACAAGGTGCAGAACAACAAGGCCTGGTGGCTGGTATTGCCGGTGTTCCTGCTGGTGGCCTTCAGCGCGGTGATCCCGATGATGACCGTGGTCAACTACTCGGTGCAGGACATCTTCGACCAATCCAGCCGTTACTTCGTCGGCGCCGACTGGTACAAACAGGTGCTGCTGGACCCGCGCCTGCATGACTCGCTGCTGCGTCAGTTCATCTACTCGGCGTGTGTGCTGTTGATCGAGATGCCGCTGGGCATCGCGATTGCCCTGACGATGCCCACCAAGGGCCGATGGTCGTCGCTGGTGTTGATCGTAATGGCGATTCCGCTGCTGATTCCGTGGAACGTGGTCGGCACCATCTGGCAGATCTTTGGCCGTGCCGACATTGGCCTGATGGGTTCCACGCTCAATGCGATGGGCATCAGCTACAACTACGCCGCCAACACCATGGACGCCTGGGTCACGGTGCTGGTGATGGACGTGTGGCACTGGACGTCCCTGGTGGCGCTGCTGTGTTTCTCGGGGCTGCGGGCGATCCCGGATGTGTACTACCAGGCGGCGCGGATTGATCGGGCGTCCAGCTGGGCGGTGTTCCGACATATCCAGCTGCCAAAACTGAAAAGCGTGCTGTTGATCGCGGTGATGCTGCGCTTCATGGACAGTTTCATGATCTACACCGAACCGTTTGTGCTGACGGGCGGCGGGCCAGGGAACGCCACCACCTTCCTCAGCCAGACGCTTACCCAAATGGCCGTAGGCCAATTCGACCTGGGCCCGGCGGCGGCGTTTTCGCTGGTGTACTTCCTGATCATCCTGTTGGTGTCCTGGCTGTTCTACACCGCCATGACCCACTCCGACGCCAACCGCTGAGGCCGCCAACATGAGCAAGCGCAAGCTGATCCCGCTGCTGGTCTACATCCTGTTCCTGCTGGTGCCGATCTACTGGCTGCTGAACATGTCCTTCAAGAGCAACACTGAAATCCTCGGCGGCCTGACCCTGTTTCCGCAGGACATCACCTTCGCCAACTACAAGGTGATCTTCACCGACCCGAGCTGGTACACCGGCTACCTCAACTCGCTGTACTACGTCAGCCTCAACACCGTGATTTCCCTGAGCGTGGCGCTGCCGGCGGCCTACGCGTTCTCGCGCTACCGCTTCCTCGGCGACAAGCACTTGTTCTTCTGGTTGCTGACCAACCGCATGGCGCCGCCGGCAGTGTTTTTGCTGCCCTTCTTCCAGCTGTATTCGTCCATTGGCTTGTTCGATACGCATATCGCGGTGGCCTTGGCCCATTGCCTGTTCAACGTGCCGCTGGCGGTGTGGATTCTCGAAGGTTTCATGTCGGGCGTGCCCAAGGAAATCGACGAAACGGCCTACATCGACGGGTACAGTTTTCCCAAGTTTTTCGTGAAGATCTTCATCCCGCTGATTGGCTCGGGGATCGGCGTCACGGCGTTTTTCTGCTTCATGTTTTCCTGGGTCGAGCTCCTGCTGGCACGCACGCTGACGTCGGTGAACGCCAAACCCATCGCCGCAGTGATGACCCGTACGGTTTCGGCCTCCGGCATCGACTGGGGCGTGCTGGCGGCGGCGGGGGTGTTGACCATTTTGCCGGGCATGCTGGTGATCTGGTTTGTTCGCAACCATGTGGCCAAGGGCTTTGCCCTGGGCCGGGTCTGAGGAGTCGATGATGGAATGGATGGCCTGGACCACCCCGACCGCACTGTTCTTTGCCGCGATCGGCCTGCTGCTGGTGGGCATGACGACCTGGGAATTGCGCTCGCCGAGTATCCCCCGGCGCGGCTTTTTACCGATCAGCACCACCCGTGGTGATCGTTTGTTTATCGGTCTTCTCGGCAGCGCCTACCTGCATTTGTTGGTGATCGGCGTAACCGGCTGGAGCATCTGGGTGGCGTCCGCGCTGTCTCTGGTGTGGCTGTTGTCTGTGATGCGTTGGGGCTAGCTGCCCCTTTTGAACCCCAAAACCAGGAGGTCTCTATGTTCGATAAAAACAATAAGCTGCGACATAGCATTTCATTGGCGGCCGTGCTGGCGCTCAGCGGGCTCAGTGCTGCGGCCTGGGCGGATGCTTATGAAGACGCTGCGAAAAAATGGATCGGCAGTGAGTTCAAACCGTCGACCCTCACCGAAGCCCAGCAGCTTGAAGAGCTGAAGTGGTTTATCAAGGCCGCGGAGCCGTTTCGTGGGATGAAGATCAACGTGGTGTCGGAAACCCTCACCACCCACGAGTATGAATCCAAGGTGCTGGCCAAGGCCTTCAGCGAAATCACCGGGATCAAGCTGACCCACGACTTGCTGCAGGAAGGCGACGTGGTGGAAAAGCTGCAAACCCAGATGCAGTCCGACAAGAATATCTATGACGGCTGGGTCAACGATTCCGACTTGATCGGTACGCACTTTCGCTATGGCAAGACAGAATCCATCACCGACCTGATGGCCAACGAAGGCAAGAACTTCACTTCACCCACCCTGGACATCAAGGACTTCATCGGTATTTCGTTCACCACTGCGCCCGACGGCAAGATCTACCAACTGCCCGACCAACAGTTCGCCAACCTGTACTGGTTCCGCGCCGACTGGTTCGAACGGGCAGACCTGAAAGCCAAGTTCAAGGAGAAGTACGGCTATGAACTCGGCGTGCCGGTGAACTGGTCGGCCTACGAAGACATCGCCAAATTCTTCAGCGAAGACGTCAAGGAAATTGACGGCAAGCGCGTCTACGGGCACATGGACTATGGCAAGAAAGACCCGTCCCTGGGCTGGCGCTTCACCGATGCCTGGTTCTCCATGGCCGGTGGCGGCGACAAGGGTCTGCCCAACGGTTTGCCGGTGGACGAATGGGGCATTCGCGTGGAGGACTGCCACCCGGTGGGCTCCAGCGTCACCCGTGGTGGCGACACCAACGGCCCGGCGGCGGTGTATGCCACGCAGAAATACGTGGACTGGATGAAAGCCTATGCACCACCGGAAGCGGCGGGCATGACCTTCTCCGAATCCGGTCCGGTGCCGTCCCAGGGCAACATCGCCCAGCAGATCTTCTGGTACACCGCGTTTACCGCCGACATGACCAAGCCGGGCCTGCCGGTGGTCAACGCCGACGGCACGCCGAAATGGCGCATGGCGCCATCGCCCGTCGGGCCTTACTGGGAAAAGGGCATGAAGAAGGGCTATCAGGACGTAGGTTCCTGGACCTTCCTCAAGTCGACGCCCGAGAAGCAGAAACTGGCGGCCTGGCTGTACGCGCAGTTCGTGACCTCGAAAACCGTGTCGCTGAAGAAAACCATCGTTGGCCTGACGCCGATTCGTGAGTCCGACATCAACTCCCAGGCCATGACCGACCTGGCGCCGAAACTCGGTGGGTTGGTGGAGTTCTACCGCAGCCCGGCCCGGGTGGAGTGGACCCCGACCGGCACCAACGTGCCGGACTATCCACGGTTGGCGCAATTGTGGTGGAGCCATATTTCGGAAGCGGCCAGCGGAGAGAAGACGCCGCAGCAGGCGCTGGATGGGTTGGCCAAGGATCAGGACGCGATCATGACGCGCCTGGAACGCTCCAAGGTGCAGCCGATTTGCGGGCCGAAAATGAACGAGGAACGGGACGCGCAATACTGGTTTGACCAGCCGGGTGCGCCGAAACCGAAGCTGGCGAATGAGAAGCCACAGGGTGAGACGGTCAGTTATAACGAGTTGCTGAAGTCGTGGGAGGCGGCGCGCAAGTAACCCAGACGCCGCAGATCAAAAATGTGGGTGCGGGCTTGCTCGCGAAGGCGGTAGATCAGTCAGCAGATATGTGACTGACAGACCGCTTTCGCGAGCAAGCCCGCTCCCACATTGGGTTTGCGGTGTTTCTGCAAGGGGGGCTATTTGGGATACAGCGGCGGCAAGCTGGTGCTGTCCCCCGCAGGGTCCTGCTCGCGCTCCGCCATCGGAATCGCCTTCACCGCCCGCCACAATTCCTCTCCCTGCCAATACTGCCCACTCTCGCTGTACAGCGCGCCGTTCAACCCATCCAGCGCATCCGACAACGGCACAAACCGCGCCGCCATATCCGCCAGGGTCTCCGGCTGCTGTCGCGCCCAGGCATCCAGCGCCTGACGCGTAGCCTGCGGGTCATTCGCCTGGCTCGCCCGCTTGAGGTCGTCCAGCAAGGTACGCGGGCTCGGGCCGGTTTGCGCGGCACGCAAAATCGCCGGCTGCCAGCGTGCACGCCACCACAAACCGAAGCCCAGCAGGGTGGTGCAGGCCAGGATCAGGCTGGTCAGTTGCCAGATCCACAGGCTGTCGTTGTCCGGCGCGGTGATCACGGTCGGGCTGGCCGGCGTGTCCACGATCAGGCTTGGGTTGGTCGCCACCTGCAGGGTGCGCGCCGGCAGGCTGGTGCGTTCCAGATGGTCTTCGTGGGTGTTCCACCACACCACTTCCACCGCCGGCAGTTCAAGCGCGCCAACGCGGTTGGGCACCAGCGCTTCGCGGTCTTCACGGCTGCCGATCAGGCCACGGTCGTTGTTCTGGTTGCTCAGCACCGGCTGGTCCGGGTAGCGGCGCAGGCCGGGGATGTCGCTCAGTGCCAGCGGTGGCAGTTGCGCGCCGGCCAGGCCTTCGGCTTTCAAGGTCAGGCTGCGGGTCAGGGAGTCGCCCACCTGTACGTGATCGGGCTCGGGGTTCCAGCTTTCCGTGAGGGTCAGGCTGCGGGCCGGCAGCCAGGGAGCGTCGGCCGGGTACATTGCCGGCTTGGCCTTGACCGTCAACGACAGCTCCGGCGAACTGACGTGAATCAGCTTACCGGGCTTGGAACCCTGGGGGTTGTTGTCCTGGGCGGGCCGTGGCTCTACCAGGGTGGCGCTGAACGTCTGCGTCGGAATGGTCAGTGTGCCGCTGTGCTGCGGGTAGATGGCATAGCGGGTTTCGATCACACCGTGGCGGATGCCGTTGATGACTTTCTCGTAGGTGCGCGACTCGCCCAACTGCTCGATGCGCGTATCGGCGACCTGCAACGGCGTGAGGCTGCTGTCGTCATACAGCGATACCGAGTGGTAGACGCGCACGGTCAGCAACGCCTGGGCCTGGACGTAGACGCTGTCCTGGTCGAGGTTGGTTTCGATGAACACAGGAGCCAGTTGGGCCTCGGTGTTCTGGCTGACGGTTTCCACCACTTGCAGGGTAATCGGCTGGGTCTTGAGTTCGCCGATCTGCAACGGTGGAATCACCACGGTGCCGTTCTCCTTGGGCAGCAGGGTGATGATCCAGCGGGTGGTGGCGTGGTTGTCGCCGCCCAGGGTGGTGAGCTGGTTGATCTGGCGTGTGCCGCTCACTTCAAACAGAGGGTCCAGCGGCGCCAGGTCCGGTTTGCCGAACAGCGTGACGTCGTTGGATTCCACCGTCAGTTCCACCGTCTCCCCGGAATTGATGCGGCTGCGGTCGACACTGGCCACCAGGCCGGCGGCCTGGGCCTGGCTGGCCCACAACGCGAGGGTGAGAAGAAGGGCGGTGCAGCGGTTCATCGAGTCTTGTCCTGATGTTGTTGCTGTTCGTACCAGAATTTGCGTCGCAGCAACTCGCCGGGGTTGTCCGGGATCTGCCGCAGCCATTGTTCCAGGGCCTGGCGCTGCTCGCCTTCAAGCGTGCCGTCGACCGGGCGCAGGGGCGGGGTGGTGGTTTGTTCATCACCCAACTCGCTGCCGGGTACCTCGTTGCTGCCGGCGTGGGGCGTGGCCCCGGTTTGCGTGTCGGTCGCGCCGGGCTGGCCCTGGCCTTGGGACGTCTGCTCGCCACCGGTGGCGGTCTGGCTGCTGGCGCCCGGTTGCGCAGTCTGGCCGGGTTGGGTGGTTTCGTCATCCTCGTTTTTTGCAGGCTTGGCCGGCTCGGTTTTTTCCGGTTCCTGTTGCATCAGGCTTTCCACCAGCGCCTTGTTCTTCAGCGCCGGCTGCAAGTCTGGCTGGGCTTCGAGGGCTTGTTCGTAGGCATCGATCGCCGCTTCCAGCTCGCCGCTTTTGGCCAGGGCATTGCCTCGATTGTAGTGGGAGTAGGCGTCGCTGCCTTCGGCAAACCGCTTGGCGGCTTCGGCATAGTTGCCCGCTTCATACAGTGCGACGCCTTGCCATTGCGGGTCTTCGAAATGTTCGGCTGCTTCGGCCGGGCGTTTTTTCTTCAGCAGCAGTTGACCCTGTTGGTCGGGGCGCAGCCACAGGTCCTGGAAGTCGAAGGCATAGCTGGGCTGCGGCGCGCCCAACAGCAGCAACGGCAGGAAGAACAGCCAGCCCCGGCGCCCGGCGCAGGCAGCGAGCAGCAGCAGTGGCAAGAGCAACCAATAACCCTGGTCGGCCCAGGTGTCGAGGTGCAGCAGTTGGCCGTCATTGCGCAGGTTTTGCGGGCCATCCAGCAGGCCGAGGTGGCGCAGGTCCTTGTCGTCCAGGCGGGCCTGGCGGTAGCGGCCGCCCATTTCGCTGGCGAATGCCTTGAGGGTCGGGCTGTCGAGACGCGGTACGAGGATTGCGCCTTGGGCGTCCTTGAGGAATTCGCCGCTTTCCTGGGTCACCGGCGTGCCTTCGCGGCTGCCAATGCCGAGGATCGACAGGCTCGGCGCCTGGTTGCCTTGCAGCTGCAGGCGGATCCCCTGGCGTTCCTGCTTGGACAGCGACGAGCCGATCAGCAGCAGCCGACCCTGGCCGAGGCCGCCATGCTTGAGCAGGCTCAGGGCCTTCTCCACGGCCAGGTCGGCGCGGTGGCCGGGCTCGGGCATGATCGAGGGGCGCAGGGCTTCCAGCAGGTTATGGCTGGTGGCCAGGTCGTCCGAGAGTGGCACCAGCGTATGGGCGCTGCCGGCGTAGACCACGATGGCGGTCTGCGCATCGCTGCGGGCCTGAAGCAGGTCGAACAGCTTGCGCCGTGCCTGTTCGAGGCGGCTGGGCGGGCTGTCGGTGGCGAGCATTTCCGGGGTCAGTTCCAGCAGCACCACCAGCGGGTCGGCGGGCTTCTGGCTGGACTGTTCGACGCGTTCCCAGCTCGGGCCCAGCAACGCCAGCACGGCCAGCAGCCAGGCGATGCCGAGCACCACCCATGGCGACTTGCTTTCGCGGCCACTGCCGCCGCTGAGCAGCGCGGCATGGAACGCCGGCGGCAGAATCATCTGCCAGCGCCCGGCGCGTTTCTGGCGGTGCCACAACTGCCACAGCAACCAACCGAGCAGCGGCAGCAGCAACAGCCACCAGGGACGGAACCAGTGCGGCCACAGGGCGATCATCGACGCCTCCGCAAACGCAGGCGTTTGAGGCGTTCACGCCATTCAGGATTGGGTTGCAGGAAACGGCCCTTGCTTGAGAGTTTGTTGAACAGGCGTTGCAGGGCGTTATCCGGCCAGCGTTCCTGGATCACCAGCAGCATGCTGAGGATCAGCGCCAACGCCAGCGGCGCGCTGTACAGCGCCTGGGCGGGGCGGGCCTGGGTGGGTTGCTGGGCCACGGGTTCGAGCTGGTCGAGGGTTTCCTTGATCTTCAGCAGTTCGTTGCCGTCGCGGGCGCGGAAGTAGCGGCCGCCGGTGGCCTCGGCGATGGCCTTGAGGGCCGGCTCGTCGAGGTCGAGGCTCGGGTTGACGCCGAGGATGCCCAGGGAGCCGGTTTGCTCGGGGTCTGCGCCGATGCCGATCGGGTAGATTTTCACCCCTTCTTCGGCGGCCAGGCGGGCGGCGGTCAGCGGGTCGATTTCGCCGGCATTGTTGGCGCCGTCGGTGACCAGGATCAGCACCCGGCTTTGCGCCGGACGCTGGCGCAGGCGCTTGAGGGCCAGGCCGATGGCGTCGCCAATCGCGGTGTTTTTACCGGCGATGCCAATCCGTGCCTCATCCAGCCAGGTGCGCACGGTGCGCCGGTCAAAGGTCAGCGGCGCTTGCAGATAGGCCTGGCTGCCGAACAGGATTAATCCCACGCGATCACCTTCGCGGCCCTCCAGGAAATCTCCCAGCAGGTGCTTGACCAGGCTCAGGCGGCTGACGTCTTCGTCTTGCCATTGCATGTCGGGGAAGTCCATCGAGCCGGAAACGTCCACCGCCACCAGCAAGTCGCGGCCGCTGGCTGCAATCGGCAAGGGTTCGCCGAGCCATTCCGGGCGGGCGGCGGCGGTCAACAGCAGCAGCCACAGGAACACAAACGGCGCTTGCTGGCGCCATCCCGGCAGGTTGACCCGCGCGCGGCGGCGGGCCAGGCCTTCGAGGTCGCTGAGGAAGCTGACTTTCAGCGCCGGTTCGCCGCTGTCGGCCACCGGCAGGATGAGGCGCAGCAACCAGGGCAATGGCAACAGGGCAAAGATCCACGGCCAGGCGAACTCAAACATGTTTGCGAATCCAGGTGTCGACGGCCTGGGTCAGCCCGGCGATGGCCTTGTCGTCGAGTTTGCATTCGGGCTTGTAGGCGCCTTCCACCAGCACCATCCAGCGGGTCAGGCCGGCGGCGGGGCAGCGGTTGTCGAGGAACGCCAGCCACTTGCGGCCATTGAGGGTGTGGCTCTGGCTGTAGGGGTAGTCGTTGCGGCACAGGCGCTTGAGCAGGCCGTTGAGTTGTTGCAGCCAGGCACCGGCCGGTGCGCCGTCGTAGGGTTTGGGCATCAGCGCCAGTTCGGCGAGGGCGGCGATGCGCAGCGGGTCCAGGGGTTGTTCGGCACGGGCCAATGGGCGCTTGGCTGGCAGGAAACGGCGCAGCCACCACAGGCCCCAGCCCGCCAACGGGATGATCAGCAGCAACAGCCACCAACCCGGCGCCGGCGGCCAGAAGCCGATCACTGGCGGGGCGATCAGGGGTTGCAGTTGGTCGAGGCTGCTCATTGCTTTTTAACCGGGCGTTGCGGGTTCAGGTATTCGCGCAGTTGCTCGACCATTTCACCCTGGGTACTCAAGGGCATCAACAGCACCCGCAGCTTTTGCGCGAGCAGTTCCCAGCGTGCGCTGCGGGCTTCGGCCTGGGCCTTGTAGGCCTGGCGCAGATCAAAATTCAGGGTGTCCAGTTCCAGCTGTGCGCCGCGCTCGGCGAAGCGCAGCAGGCCGGCGGCGGGCAGGGCGTGGTCCAGCGGGTCGGAAACCGGCAACAGCAGCAGGTCGCAATGCCGCGACAACAGGCTCAGCTGTTGCTCGGCGCCTTCGGTCAGGGCGCGCTCGTCACAGATCACAATCACCAGGCTGCCCGGGCGCAATACTTCCCGGGCTCGGCGCAAGGCCATGCCGAGGGCGTCGGCTTCGGGGCGGCGTTCGGTGTTGAGGCTCTGGTTGACCCGTACCAACCGGTTGAGCAATTGCAGCAGGCTTTGCTTGCTGCGCCGGGGTTTGATTTCGTAGTGCTCGCTGTCACCGAACACCAGCCCGCCGACCCGGTCGTTATGGCCCAGCGCCGCCCAGCCGATCAGGCTCGCCGCCTGAGCCGCCAGCACCGACTTGAACATCTGCCCCGAGCCGAAAAACAAGCGGCAGCTTTGCTCCACCATGATGAAGATCGGCCGTTCGCGCTCTTCATGAAACAGCTTGGTGTGTGGCTCCTGGGTGCGTGCGGTGACGCGCCAGTCGATGGTGCGCACATCGTCGCCGGCCTGATACACCCGCACCTGGTCGAAGTCGACCCCGCGCCCGCGCAGTTTCGAGTGGTGCAGGCCGATCAGCGGGCTGCGCTGGCTCGGCGTGGAAAACAGCTGCACTTCTCGGACGCGATGGCGCATCTCGATCAATTCGCTCAGGGTGACACGGGTTCCATCGCCAGCGTTCATGGGCGTCAAGCGACGGCAACGACGTCGAGAATGCGTTGCACCACGCGGTCCTGGTCGATACCGGCCGCTTCAGCTTCGAACGACAGGATGATGCGATGACGCAGCACGTCGAACAGCACCGCCTGGATGTCTTCCGGGCTGACGAAATCGCGACCGGCCAGCCAGGCGTGGGCCCGGGCGCAGCGGTCCAGGGCAATCGAGCCACGAGGGCTGGCGCCATAGGCAATCCATTCGGCCATTTCCGGATCGAACTTGGCCGGGGTGCGAGTGGCCATGACCAGTTGCACCAGGTATTCCTCCACCGCATCGGCCATGTACAGGCCGAGGATTTCCTTGCGCGCGGCGAAGATCGCCTGCTGGCTGACGCGCCGCTCGGGCTTGGTTTCACCGTTGAGGGCTTCGCCACGGGCCTGCTGCAGGATGCGGCGCTCGACGGCGGCATCGGGGAAGCCGATTTTCACGTGCATCAGGAAACGGTCGAGCTGGGCTTCGGGCAGCGGGTAGGTGCCTTCCTGCTCGATCGGGTTTTGCGTGGCCATCACCAGGAACAATGGCGACAACTCGTAAGTGCTGCGCCCCACGCTGACCTGGCGCTCGGCCATGGCTTCGAGCAATGCCGACTGCACCTTGGCCGGGGCACGGTTGATTTCGTCCGCCAGCACCAGGTTGTGGAAGATCGGGCCTTGCTGGAACACGAAACTGCCGGTTTCCGGGCGATAGATCTCGGTGCCGGTGATGTCGGCGGGCAGCAGGTCGGGGGTGAACTGGATGCGATGGAACTGGGCCTCGATCCCTTCGGCAAGCTCCTTGATGGCCTTGGTCTTGGCCAGCCCGGGAGCGCCTTCAACCAGCATGTGGCCATCGGCGAGCAGGGCAATGAGCAAGCGCTCGATGAGTTTTTCCTGGCCGAGAATCTGCGTTGAAAGAAAGGTTCGCAGCGCAAGCAGCGCTTCACGATGTTCCATCGATGACGGTTCCTGGAGAGGTGAGACTGGGCATTGCGAAAAATGCCAGGCCTGGGGGCGTTACTTTAATGCATCGGAGGGGGTGGAGACTAACGGCGCGGGGGGTATTTTTCGGGAAATGTGGGAAATGTCTGAGGTTTTTTCCGATAGGCGCCTGCCTTTGTGGCGAGGGAGCTTGCTCCCGCTGGGTTGCGCAGCAGCCCCAACAAGGCTGCCGAGTTTTTCCAGGCAGAAAGCAGTTGGCTGGATTGGGGCCGCTTCGCAGCCCAGCGGGAGCAAGCTCCCTCGCCACATTGTGCGTGTTTGGCAGCTAGGCCCGGATATAGGTCCCGGTGCCCTTGAGAATGTTCTGCAGGGTTTCTTCCACTTCGGCCAGATCCGACTCGGCGGTGCCGTGGGTGATTGCCAATTGATCGTGGCCGCCCAATGCATCGGCATCCGCCGCGCCAATCTCCACTAACAGTGTCGTGGCACTCAGGGTGATCTTCAGCCCGTCCAGGGTCGACGGCTCGTAATCCCAGGTGACTTCCACCTCGTCCTCGTCCGGATAACGGGTCACCATGAACATCTCGCCCTTGTCGCCGTGGCAGCAGAGCATGGCCATGTTGTCTTCTTCGTCATCGCACGGGTTGACGATCAGGTGGGCGGTGGTGAGTTGCAATGGCATGGTTAATCCTGTCTGGGGGAGGGCGAAGCAGGGCAATTGTGCCATTGCGGCGAATTTTGTGCTGCATCGTGTGTCAGACCTTGTGGCATGACCTGGCGGGCAATATCAGTCATTTCCGGTACTCGGCGCCTTGGGATTTCTCTGAAAACACCCGGTTGCCCAAGTCGCAACCCGCCGGCAGCGTGCCGATGACCGAATATGTCGCAGCGTCGCAAGCAGCTTGCTTCCTACACTCGTTAAGCTGCGCAACGGATGTGCCTCGCCAGGAGTCTGACCTGCCCGTCGTACCGTCACCTGGCAAGGTGCGCATCTTATGGAAGTTGAATGTGACCTCATTGTCTTGTCCAGCTTCACCCACCTGTCACTCTGAATTCGTTACTGTAGACCGCGAACAGAGCTGACGGTCTCCCCGCAAGGGGATAACACGCGACGCTTCCATCAATAACAAGCCCAAGCGGAGTACCACAGATGGCGTTCTTCACCGCAGCCAGCAAAGCCGACTTCCAGCACCAACTGCAAGCGGCACTGGCGCAGCACATCAGTGAACAGGCACTGCCACAAGTGGCGCTGTTCGCTGAACAATTCTTCGGCATCATTTCCCTGGATGAACTGACCCAGCGTCGCTTGTCCGACCTGGCCGGTTGCACCCTGTCTGCCTGGCGCCTGCTTGAGCGCTTTGATCACAACCAACCGCAAGTGCGGGTCTACAACCCCGATTACGAACGTCATGGCTGGCAATCGACCCACACTGCGGTCGAAGTGCTGCACCACGACCTGCCATTCCTGGTGGACTCGGTGCGTACCGAGCTGAACCGCCGTGGCTACAGCATCCACACCCTGCAAACCACCGTACTCAGCGTGCGTCGTGGCAAGAAGGGCGAATTGCTGGAAATCCTGCCCAAAGGCACCCAGGGCGAAGACGTTCAGCAAGAATCGCTGATGTACCTGGAAATCGACCGTTGCGCCAACGCCGCCGAGCTGAGTGTCCTGAGCAAGGAACTTGAGCAGGTACTGGGCGAAGTGCGCGTTGCAGTCGCCGATTTCGAACCGATGAAAGCCAAGGTCCAGGAGCTGCTGGCCGGTATCGACGCCAGCCCGTACGTGATCGACGGCGAAGAAAAAGCCGAGATCAAGAGCTTCCTGGAATGGCTGGTGGGCAACCACTTCACCTTCCTCGGCTACGAAGAGTTCGTGGTACGTGACGAGGCGGACGGCGGTCATATCGAATATGACGCCAACTCGTTCCTCGGTCTGACCAAACTGCTGCGCCCGGGCCTGACTACCGACGAGCTGCGCATCGAAGACTACGCGGTGAACTACCTGCGTGAGCCGGCCGTGCTGTCGTTCGCCAAGGCTGCACACCCAAGCCGCGTGCACCGCCCGGCCTACCCGGACTACGTGTCGATCCGCCAGATCGACGCCGACGGCAAGGTCATCAAGGAATGCCGCTTCATGGGCCTCTACACCTCCTCGGTGTACGGCGAAAGCGTGCGGGTGATTCCTTACATCCGTCGCAAGGTGACGGAAATCGAGCGTCGCTCGGGCTTCCAGGCCAAGGCGCACTTGGGCAAGGAACTGGCCCAGGTGGTCGAGGTTCTGCCCCGCGATGATCTGTTCCAGACCCCGGTGGACGAGCTGTTCAGCACCGTGATGTCGATCGTGCAGATCCAGGAACGCAACAAGATCCGCGTGTTTCTGCGCAAGGACCCGTACGGCCGTTTCTGCTACTGCCTGGCCTACGTGCCGCGCGACATCTATTCCACCGAGGTGCGCCAGAAGATCCAGCAAGTGCTGATGGATCGCCTGAAAGCCTCGGACTGCGAGTTCTGGACGTTCTTCTCCGAGTCCGTACTGGCTCGCGTGCAGTTGATCCTGCGGGTAGACCCGAAGAACCGCCTGGACATCGACCCGCTGCAACTGGAAAAAGAAGTGGTGCAGGCCTGCCGCAGCTGGCAGGACGACTACTCCAGCCTGGTGGTGGAAAGCTTCGGCGAAGCCCACGGCACCAACGTGCTGGCGGATTTCCCGAAAGGTTTCCCGGCCGGCTACCGTGAGCGTTTCGCCGCGCATTCGGCCGTGGTCGACATGCAGCACTTGCTCAGCCTGACCGAAGCCAACCCGCTGGTGATGAGCTTCTACCAGCCGCTGGGCCAGGTTTCCGGCCAGCGCGAGCTGCATTGCAAGCTGTATCACGCCGATACGCCGCTGGCGCTGTCCGATGTGCTGCCGATCCTGGAAAACCTTGGCCTGCGTGTCCTGGGTGAATTCCCGTACCGCCTGCGTCATGCCAATGGCCGCGAGTTCTGGATTCACGATTTCGCGTTCATCGCCGCCGAAGGCGTGAACCTCGATATCCAGCAATTGAACGACACCCTGCAGGACGCGTTCGTGCATATCGTGCACGGCGATGCCGAAAACGATGCGTTCAACCGCCTGGTGCTGACGGCCGGCCTGCCATGGCGCGACGTGGCGCTGCTGCGTGCCTACGCCCGTTACCTGAAGCAGATTCGCCTGGGCTTCGACCTGGGTTACATCGCCAGCACCCTGAACAACCACACCGACATCGCCCGCGAGTTGACCCGGTTGTTCAAGACCCGTTTCTACCTGGCGCGCAAGCTCACCGCCGAAGACCTCGAAGACAAGCAGCAACGCCTGGAACAAGCGATCCTCACGGCCCTGGACGACGTTCAGGTGCTCAACGAAGACCGCATCCTGCGTCGCTACCTGGACCTGATCAAGGCCACCTTGCGGACCAACTTCTACCAGGCTGACGCCAACGGCCAGAACAAGTCGTACTTCAGCTTCAAGTTCAACCCGCACGCGATTCCTGAGCTGCCCAAGCCTGTGCCGAAGTTTGAAATCTTCGTCTACTCGCCACGGGTTGAAGGCGTGCACCTGCGCTTTGGTAACGTCGCTCGCGGCGGCCTGCGCTGGTCTGACCGTGAAGAAGACTTCCGCACTGAAGTATTGGGCCTGGTAAAAGCCCAGCAAGTGAAGAACTCGGTGATCGTGCCGGTGGGCGCCAAGGGCGGTTTCCTGCCGCGTCGCCTGCCGTTGGGCGGCAGCCGGGACGAGATCGCGGCCGAGGGCATCGCCTGCTACCGCATCTTCATTTCCGGCCTGTTGGACATTACCGACAACCTGAAAGACGGCGCCCTGGTGCCACCGTTGAACGTGGTGCGCCACGACAACGATGACCCGTACCTGGTAGTAGCAGCGGACAAGGGCACTGCGACCTTCTCCGACATCGCCAACGGCATCGCCATCGACTACGGTTTCTGGCTGGGTGACGCGTTCGCTTCCGGCGGTTCTGCCGGTTACGACCACAAGAAAATGGGCATCACCGCCAAGGGCGCGTGGGTGGGGGTGCAGCGTCACTTCCGTGAGCGCGGCATCAACGTCCAGCAAGACAGCATCACCGTGGTGGGCGTGGGCGACATGGCCGGCGACGTGTTCGGCAACGGCCTGTTGATGTCCGACAAGCTGCAACTGGTCGCGGCCTTCAACCACCTGCACATCTTCATCGATCCAAACCCGAACCCGGCCAACAGCTTCGCTGAACGTCAGCGCCTGTTCGACCTGCCGCGCTCGGCCTGGACCGACTACGACACCAGCATCATGTCCGAAGGCGGCGGTATCTTCTCGCGCAGCGCGAAGAGCATTGCCATCTCGCCACAGATGAAAGAACGCTTCGACATCCAGGCCGACAAGCTGACCCCGACCGAACTGCTGAATGCCTTGCTCAAGGCACCGGTGGACCTGTTGTGGAACGGCGGTATCGGTACTTACGTCAAGGCCAGCACCGAGAGCCACGCCGATGTGGGCGACAAGGCCAACGACGCCCTGCGCGTCAATGGCAACGAGCTGCGCTGCAAGGTGGTGGGCGAGGGCGGTAACCTCGGCATGACCCAGCTGGGTCGTGTGGAATTCGGCCTCAATGGCGGCGGTTCCAACACCGACTTCATCGACAACGCCGGTGGTGTGGATTGCTCCGACCACGAAGTGAACATCAAGATCCTGCTCAACGAAGTGGTGCAGGCCGGTGACATGACCGACAAGCAGCGCAACCAGTTGCTGGCGAGCATGACCGACGAAGTCGGCAGCCTGGTGTTGGGCA
Source organism: Pseudomonas sp. B6001 (assembly GCF_013386015.1). Lineage (NCBI taxonomy): Bacteria > Pseudomonadati > Pseudomonadota > Gammaproteobacteria > Pseudomonadales > Pseudomonadaceae > Pseudomonas > Pseudomonas sp. B6001. The sequence goes on along the minus strand of NZ_JACAOX010000012.1, from coordinate 47,942 downwards.
ACAACTACAAGCAAACCCAGGCCCTGTCCCTGGCTGCCCGCAAAGCCTTCGAGCGAGCGGCCGAGTACAAGCGCCTGATGAGCGACCTGGAAAGCCGTGGCAAGCTGGACCGCGCCATCGAGTACCTGCCTTCGGAAGATCAACTGACCGAGCGTGCCGCCACCGGCAAGGGCCTGACCCGTCCGGAGCTGTCGGTACTGATCTCCTACAGCAAGATCGACCTCAAGGAAGCGTTGCTCAAGTCTCTGGTACCGGATGACGACTACCTGACCCGCGACATGGAGACCGCGTTCCCGCCGAGCCTGGTGGCGAAGTTTTCCGAAGCCATGCGTCGCCATCGTCTGAAGCGCGAGATCGTCAGCACCCAGATCGCCAACGACCTGGTCAACCACATGGGCATCACCTTTGTTCAGCGGCTGAAAGAGTCCACTGGCATGAGCCCGGCGAACGTGGCCGGTGCCTACGTGATCGTGCGTGACATCTTCCACCTCCCGCACTGGTTCCGTCAGATCGAAGCCCTGGATCACCAGGTCTCGGCTGAAGTGCAACTGGCGTTGATGGACGAACTGATGCGCCTGGGCCGCCGTGCCACACGCTGGTTCCTGCGCAGCCGTCGCAACGAGCAGGATGCTGCCCGTGACGTCGCGCACTTCGGTCCGCACCTGGCGGCGTTGGGCCTCAAGCTCGACGAACTGCTGGAAGGTCCGACCCGCGAAGGCTGGCAGAACCGTTACCAGGCCTATGTCGAAGCCGGTGTGCCGGAGCTGTTGGCGCGCATGGTGGCAGGCACTACCCACCTGTACACCTTGCTGCCGATCATCGAAGCCGCTGACGTGACCGGTCAGAGCGCGGCGGACGTGGCCAAGGCGTACTTCGCCGTGGGCAGCGCCCTGGACCTGCCGTGGTACCTGCAGCAGATCAGCGATCTGCCGGTGGGCAACAACTGGCAGGCCCAGGCCCGCGAAGCCTTCCGCGACGACGTGGACTGGCAGCAACGGGCGATCACCATCAAGGTTCTGCAAATGGCCGATGCGCCACAAGACATGGAAGCCCGCGTGGCCCTGTGGCTTGAGCAGAACGCGAGCATGGTGGAGCGCTGGCGCGCGATGATGGTGGAGATTCGTGCTGCGGTCGGTACGGACTACGCCATGTACGCGGTAGCCAACCGTGAGTTGCTGGACTTGGCGATGAGCGGTCAGTCGGTGCTGTAATGGGTCTGATTGAGCGTTAATACAAAAAGCCCGGTATCGAAAGATACCGGGCTTTTTGTATTCAGGATGCCTAATTCATACTTCTTAAAATTAGAGTGGTCTATATTGTTGCTGGTTTGGATAGGTTTTCATAATACCAACCTCTCGACGATATAAGCTGCGCTGGTGAGCCGGTCTCCACTATTGAGCCGTTTAATAAGACAATAATGTGGTCAGCTAACCCGGCATCCTCAAGGTCGTGAGTGATAATTATCCTTGTTGTATGGTGTTTGAGGGTTTGGAATATGTAGTCATTTATTATTTTTTTTGAGTTGACGTCCAAAGAGTTTGTAGGCTCGTCTAGAAGTAGCAGTTTGGAATTTCTTGCAACTGCTCTTGCAAGAGAAATTCTTTGTTTTTCTCCACCGGACAAGCCTTCAAGTGTTCGCTCAGTTCCATCTTCTTCCATCATGGGGGGCATGTTTGAGCTGTGATAAAAACTGATTGTCTTGTCGTAGTGCTGGTTGGAGGTGGAAAATATATTGTTTTTTATTGTTCGATTAAACAGGCAATGTTCTTGAGGAACATATCCCAGGCGGCAACGCAATTTTTTTACGTTGGTATGGGATAAGCGTTCCGAGTCTACATATATGTGGCCTGAGTGGAGGTTGTAGAGTCCGGCAAGTGATTTGAGCAAGGTACTCTTTCCAGAGCCGGAACTGCCCACGATGGCCATAGATTCACCTGGAGGAATTTTAAATGATACATTTTTTAGGATGAATGAGTCATCAAATCCTTTTACGTAAATATTGTCCACTTCTATTGATGGGGCGGATAACGCTGTACAGTCTATTTTATGTTGCTTGTAATCGAGTGAGCGGGTGAGCAAAAAAGCCGAATTTTCTGCAATGGTAACGGACGCTCTCTTAATGCTGCTGATGACTAGGCCAAAATAGCTGACGGGTAAAACAAACTGTAGCAAATAGGCATTGATCTGTACAAATTCACCCACCGAAATCACATCCTTCGACAGATCTACGGCGGATAAAACGGTGATTATTGTAAGGCCCGCACCCATTACCGCTATCTGCGCCCCTCCGATGAATTGGTTTGTTATGGTATTTTTTACTTCGCTGGTATTGATTTCATTTAAGTTTCTTTCTATGTTAAGTTTTTCGGTGTTTTCATTTGAATGGGCGATTACTATTTCGCGGTTTTTTAGAAGGTCTAAAATTACTTCGTAAGCGGTTTGTGAAATTTTGTTTGCAGTAGTCTGTCTTTCTCCAATGAGTTTGAATGTAAAGTAAGAAATGGTGCCAAAGGCAAATACGACTAAGGCTAGTGTGAGGGAGTAAATGACTGGTAAAAATTGTATGAGGATGCCTATTGACAAGAAAAATCTAACAATTAGTGGTAATACTTGCGAGAGTACACCGTCTAAAAAAATAGGTAAGGCAGAATTTATTCGAGAAAGTTTGTTGGCAAAAACTCCGCTCGACATCGCTGGCTGGCTGGAATCCCATATGAAAATCGTATTTAAGCAGAAACGAATACTGGCCTCTTTTTTGACTTGCTCAATTAAAATGCTGCTAAAGACGGCTCTGAGCCTGAGCATAAGTTCAGAGGCTAACCAGACCAAACCATACGCTGCGCCTACCCATGCAAGATTATAACTGGGCAGGTTGTCGCTGTAAGAGTCAATCAATGTTTTTAGCAGTGCGGGCGCTGCCACCGAAAAGACCACGGTTAAAATATCCATTACTATTGAAAGCGCAAAAAAAAGCTTTAACTTGTGTCCGGCGACTGCCATTATGCTGAAACAGATTCTAATGCAAGTAAAAAAATCTTTTCCTATCATCCAGTTGTACCTATGGAAACGATAATAGCGAGATCTTGAGGTAGCTCGGCTTTGTCGAGAATGACTCCGTATGGCCCCTCAGTCCATGCGTGAGAAATAAATGGGTGTGTTTGAACACCAATGTTGAATGAACATCTAAGGCTTTCTTCGAATGCAATCCTAGATAGGCTGTATGCGAATTCGAGGCATTTTACTTCGACGCTCAATAATTTAATTGCAAAATTAATGTTATTCCCTATTTTTACCAGTCGCCGTTGGCTCGTTTTTTTCTGTTGAAAACTGCTTGCTCTAAGGTCGTTTAATAACTCCGAAAGCTTGCCTGCTTCGGTGAGTGCTTTAGCGCGTTTTAGATAAATAAATGCTTTGATAAACAATGTAGGAGTTAGATCTCCCAGTCTCCAGGAATCGTCTCCGTTACGCCACTCACAGGTAAATGCGCCTACGCTATTTTTTACATCGACAAATGGTTTGCCAGGAGTCCGTTCCTCAATGGACAAGATTCCACACTCAGTTAGTTCGCTTATAAACTCCCTGTCCTTTGATGTTAGATGGTTAGGCGATTTGTGAATTATTGACTCTATGAATTTTCCCTGATCAGGTTCAAAAAAAATAAACCGATCCTTTGTTTCGTCCAGGCTCACAATTTGTGAGTTGTAAATTACGCTGTGCAGGCCTTTTGCCCACTGTACTACTGGTTCTTTATTAGCCATTTATATAAGGCTCCCAGTGCTTTATGAACATGTTTGCTGTGTATAAGTGTATAAGCGCGTGTGGGCACTGTATTGCGCCTACAGCGATCCCGCTTATCAGTCTTTGAATGCGGTCCGTGTCAACAATGTCCAGTTCCACGAGTGGTCCATTTAAAATAAGTTTTTCGATTTCAAATCGGTTCGCCAATAAAGATTTTTGTGTCAGGCCCATCGCACTCCCTTTTCTGGTGTTCCATAAGGAGTTATCGCTATATCGATCAAATGCAGATTGCCGTAGAAAATGCCTGTCGAATTTTCCTTTTATTAATTTATGCGAATGTACCTGTAAAGCAGTAGCTAACGACTCAGGCGATAGGAATGGATATAAATAGCGGCCAGGTACACCCGAGAGTGGTGAGGTAAGCATTTCATACTTGTTTATGAGCGCATTTTGCGTTCGGTCTCGTAAAGATATCCGATGATCATTGTTGTCTACTTCGTAAGAAGACCTGTTGTTGCTTTCTTTGTCTATATGTTCTGGTTTTAGAATTAGATTTGCACCGTAGTCAATAGCTAAACATTTTTCTGGGTCATTCACTCGGTTAAGTGTTTGGTGGTAGCTGGACTTTGAGGCGGCGTACATGCTCGCGATAGGTGATCTAAAATACTCTGAAAGATTTTTCAGTGTTATGGCTGCGGTAATGTAGCGTCTTTCTTTGATGAGTTCTATAACAAGCCCTTTCTGAGGTAGCGCACAAAACAGCGCGTCTCCGCCGGCGCCGTTGATAAGTGTAGTATTCTGATTAGTGATTAAATCATTAGAAAAGTCTAGATAGGCAGTGTTGACCAAGCCGGTATGAGGAAAGCTAGGTAACAATGTCGTGCAAGGCTGACATCCAAATGGTAGGGAGTCATCATAGTTTAGTATGGTGATATCGCACTTGTAACGCTCGGCGGTTTTTATTACTGATTGGGTATCGTCTCCTGATGCGCAAAAATGGTCTGTAATATGATAAAGTTTTAAGCGTTCGGGACAGAGTCTTAGAAGTATATGCAGTAATATAGTGGATTCCAGTCCGCCGGAATATTCAAGCCCAATAGTGCCGGTACTTGGAATGCTTTTTTCCATATGTGTTTCTAGAATATCCAAAAAATTTACACGTCTGGCAGTATCCCAGTCGCGGTTGATTACGACCCAGTTGACAATGTCGAGTGCGGTTCCTGGTGGCAAATACAATACGCCCGCAAACGGTGAGCTAAAGCACGGTTGTGTTCCATACATGAGGTATTTTATGAAGTGTTCTTTGTTTATTTTAGGTGTCTCATGAGATTTTTCGATTGTTGTCTTCAAATCAGAGCTGATGTGGATATGCTCAGGTGAACGCTTGTTAACGTATAGTTGGTGTTTGCAGTGGTGGCCGGTTTCTATGAAATTGCCTTTAAGCGAGAGTATTGGTTTGCCTCTTTCGCTCAGTATGTGTTCATTTGGATCCTTGGGGTTGGGTAGTAGGGTATATCCATCGTTGGTAATATCTGGGGTTTTTACGAGGATTGCTACTCTGTCTTTTATTTCAATCATGAAGTGCATCCAATGCCTCCATCCCTTTGAATCGTTATTAAATGATTAAGCATCCAGCGACTCTTCGCTCGCTGGACGCTTAATCAGTTTATTTTACGATACTGGGTACTTGGCCCATTGAGGGTGTTCCAAGTTTGGCCCGCCCGGTGGCCCTTGGATATTTTTTGCTGCAGGTAGTTGAATCAGGTTTTTAAAGTTCATAGCAAATCTCCTTTATCAAACGTGATTTGGTATTGACTTTGAATCGAAATGATTCAAGAGCAAATTTAGAATCTTGAGTCCAAAAGTACAGACTCAGAATTCCTCAAATATCGTAGGAAAGTTCCCGAGCGAGAGGTGTCGTAGCGAAGCCAAACGCTGGCATGCGCAATCGGGGCTGTAACCAGCTTGATTGAGCGTTAAAACAAAAAGCCCGATATCGAAAGATGCCGGGCTTTTTTGTGTGCGCCATTTACAGGCTCGACAGCTGCTACGTGATAAGGAGCTTGGCTTCCAGATGGTCCAGATGTTGAGTCATCAAGGCTACGGCTTTGCCGGCATCGCCATGCTCCACCGCATCCACAATCGCCCTATGTTCCTGCCATGCGCAATACGTGCAAGCCTTGGCCTCAAACTGCGCAATCGCCAATGAGGTCAGCGGCACCAGGCTGTTGAGAAACTGTGCCAGCGGCGCGTTGCCCGCAATTGCCGCCAATTGCAGGTGAAATTCCCCGGAAAGGCGAATCGCCGGGCCACGTTCGTCACGCTCGATGCAGTCGCGCTCCCGTGCGATCAACTCCCGCAGTTGGCGGATCTGCGCCGGTTTCGCCTGGGCACACGCCAACTGCACCACGGTGATTTCCGTCAGGCGCCTTGCCTCGAGAATCTGCTGGGTCTGTTGTGCATCCGGTGCCGCTACCTGGGCGCGGTGGTTGGGCCGCAGGATGATCACTTGCTGGTGCGACAGCCGCGCCAGCACTCGGCGAATCACGCTGCGGCTGACGCCAAAACTTTGCCCGAGGCTCTCCTCGGTAAAACGGCTGGCGGGGGCGATGCGTTGCTCGAGAATGGCGTCGAACAACGCCGGGTAGATGTCGTCCACCGAGAGTTTCGGCTTGCCCACCAGGCGCAACGGCGTAAAGGGGAAAGGGGTGTGCAGGGCGTGAGCGGTCATGCGCGGTCTCCTGGAAGTCAGCTACCCAGATGGTCATCCGGGATGTTCAAGCGAATGCCCATGCGCAAGCCTTCCTGCAGGATATGCCGGCGCATTTCGGCGCTGGCCAGGGCGCTGTTCTTGTTGCGGATCGCCCGCACCACGGCGTCGTTTTCCTGCAAGCGTTCCGCCAGGTGTTCGGGGGAGTTGCGCAGCACCTGGGCGCTTTGCTTGAGGGCGTTGCTGGTCTGTTGCACCACGTTCTGGAAGATCGGGTTGGAGGTCAGGGCGAACAGTTCTTCGTGGAACGCGATGTAGGCGTTCATCCCGGCTTCGCTGTCGCCGGCGTCGAGGGCTTCGCGCATGTCCATCAGGGTCAGGCGCAGTTGCCCGACTTCCTTGCTGCTGATGGATTGCGCCACTAAACCTACGATAAAGGGCTCGAGGGTGTAGCGCAGTTGCAGGATGTCTTCGAGGCTGGCGTCCGCCACGCCGCTGTCCTGGGCCTGGGATTCGCTGAGGGTGGTTTCCAGCACCACCACGCCCTTGCCGGGCATGGAGCGCACCAGGCCGAGGGTTTCCAGCACGATCACCGCTTCGCGCAGGCTCGGGCGGCTGATGCCCATTTGCTCGGCCAGTTCACGCTGGCCGGGCAGCATCTCGCCGCGCCGCCACTGACCCCTCGCCAGGGCGGCGCGCAGTTTTTCTACCACTGAATTGACGACGGTTGACGAGGTGATCACGTGTGGCTCCCTTTAAATTGAACTGTCTGCTTGGTGTGGCGAGAGAGCTTGCTCCCGCTGGACTGCGCAGCAGGCCCATTTTTTGGGGCCGCTTCGCGCCCCAGCGGGAGCAAGCTCCCTCGCCACAGGGGGTGAGTCTGTCTCATCAGAACTCTTGGTGGGCGGGCAGCACCGGTTTCTTGGCCTGGAAGGCATACCCTTGTTGACCGTCCAGCACCTTGTTGGCGCGCTGGATATCGATGTCTTTTTCCCAGCGGGCGATGGCCACGGTGGCGACGCAGTTGCCGATCAGGTTGGTCAGCGCCCGGCCAATGCCCATGAACCAATCCACCGCCAACACCAGCACCAGGCCCACCACCGGAATCGCCGGGATTGCGGTGAGTGTCGCCGCCAGAATCACCAGTGCCGAACCCGGAATCCCGTGGGCGCCCTTGGAGGTGATCAGCGACACCAGCAGGATGGTCAGCAGGTCGGTCATCGACAGCGGTGTGCCGGTGGCATTGGCGATAAACACGATGGCCAGGGTCAGGTAGATCGAAAAACCGTCGAGGTTGAACGAGTACCCGGTCGGAATCACCAGGCCCACGGTGGAGCTGCCAATGCCAAGGTGTTCCAGTTTACGCATGATCTGTGGCAACACGGCATCGGAGGACGCGGTGCCCATCACGATCAACAGTTCTTCCCGCAGGTACTTGAGCAGCGGCATCATCCGCAGGCCCGACAGGCGCATCACCAGCCCCAGAATCACCGCGACGAACAGGAAGCACGTAAGGTAGAACAGGCCCACCAGGCTGCCCAGGTGTTGCAGGGAATCCAGGCCGTAGGTGCTGGTGGTGAAGGCGATGGCGCCGAACACGCCGATGGGCGCCAGGCGCACGATCATGCCCATGATGCGGAAGATCACGTGGCTCAGCTCGTTGATCAACCGAGAGATGCCGGAAGCGGCTTCGCCCACCAGGTTCAGCGCGCTGCCGAACAACACGGAAAACAACAGCACTTGCAGCACGTTGTTGTCCGCGAAAGCGCCGATCACCGAGTTGGGGATCAGGTCCATCAGGAACTGGCTGGTACCCTTGATGTGTTGGCCACGGTCTGCCAGTTCATTCAGGCCGGCAGACGACAGTTGCTCCAGGTGGATATTGGCGCCGGTGCCGATCCCGGTGCTGAAGGCCATGATCAGGCCGATCACCAGGGCCACGGTGGTCAGTGCTTCGAAGTAGATCACCGACTTGAGGCCGATGCGCCCGACTTTCTTCAAGTCGCCGGCACCGGAAATACCGCTGACCACCACGCAGAAGACGATCAGGCCAATCAGCATTTTGATCAGCTTGATGAAGCCGTCACCCAGGGGTTTGAGTTGCGAGGAGAATTCAGGGAGGGCGAGGCCGCAGATTATGCCGATCACCAGGCCAATCACGACTTGCAGGAAAATCGAACGCGAGCACCATCTGAGCATGGGAAGGATCTCTATTCGGTGCCCTGGTGGGTCCAGGGCTTAATTGTTGTGGTCTGACCGGTATGTCCAGTGCGGGGCCAGTCTACGCTCGGTTTTTTTCAAGTCGCAAGTAAATATTACGCGGATGGCAGGTCCCGGTCTGACCAGTTGGTCCGCAAGGTTCGTACTTGAGCGGTTGGCGGCCCGGAATTTTTTTCGCTTATCATCCCGGGCTTGGTTCACAGGGTGAGTTATGGATATTCCAGGATTGATCACGGACGCGGCGGGCGTCACCAGCTGTACGTGGCGCACGGTGGCGCCGGAGTACCCGGATTACCACGACCACGAATGGGGCGTGCCGGTGGCCGATGACATTGCGCTGTACGAGAAGATTTGCCTGGAAGGTTTTCAGGCCGGCATGGCGTGGATCACCATCCTGCGCAAGCGCGAGGCGTTTCGCCGGGCGTTCGAGGGCTTTGATTTTCGCCGGGTGGCGCAGTACACCGAGCAGGACATCGAGCGATTGATGGCCGACCCGGGCATCGTGCGCAATCGCGCCAAGATCGTGTCCACCATCAACAACGCCCGGCGCGCCTGTGAGCTGGTGGATGAGACCGGCTCGCTGGCGGCGTGGTTGTGGTCGTTTGAACCGGTCGCCGATGAGCGCCCGGCGGTGGTGGACATGGCGTACTGGACGGCCAACCCCACGTCAGCCGCGTCAACGCGCTTGTCCAAGGCCCTGAAAAAGCGTGGCTGGAGCTATGTGGGGCCGACCACCATGTATGCGTTCATGCAGGCGATGGGCATGGTCAACGACCACCTTGAAGGCTGTACCTGCCGGCCTCGAATCGAACACCTGCGCCACCACTTCAAACGACCCTGAGCCACTGACTGTGCGCGGTTAAAACTGTGGGAGCTGGCTTGCCGGCGATGGCGGTGGATCAGCAAACACAACTGTGTCTGATGCACCGCCATCGCAGGCAAGCCAGCTCCCACAGGAGGGTGCGGTGGCGCGGGTTAGTGGGGCAGCGGCGTGAGCACGTCGGCCTTGTCATCCATCACCATCACTACCAGCAGTTTCGCCGGTTGGGTCTGGCTGGCATTGCTGGATTCAAAGTGCCGCGAGCCGGCAGGTTCATAGAACGACTGGCCGACCTTGTAGGTGATCGCCTTTTCATCGTTGACCCGCGAGGTGATTGCACCTTCCAGCACATAGGCCACGGCCGTGCCGGTGTGGCTATGGGGCACGGTGGCCTGGCCCGGCGCATAGTCCACGGTGAGCATCACGGTTTTCTTGCCGGGGACGTTGGCCAGGGCGTGTTCCTGCAACACGTTGATCTTTTCCTGGTTGTACACCGGGTCGTGGGCAAAGGCGCTTAACGAGGCCAGCAGCAGGGTGGTGCCGAGCAGTACTTTCATGGTGAGGCTCCGAGTGAGTCGAGACCCGTTCACCCTAGGCCCCGATCCGGATTTGACCAATAGCCAATCCGGCGGAAATTCCCTCAGCCAATCTGTCGCAGGATATCCCGCACCACGTCCAGCGCCGGGTCAATGTCCAGGGTTTCGATCGCGCCAAACCCGATCTTCAGTCCCTCGCGTACCGGTGTGTCGTGGAAAAACACGCTCAGCGGATAGAGCCCCACGTCAGCCTCCCGTGCCAATTGGGTGAGCTGCGGAATATTCACCGGCACCTTGCACAGTGCGGCCAGATGGAACCCGGCCACGGTGGGCACCACGTCGAACCACGGCGAGAGGTCCCCCGCCAGGCGCTGCAGAATCCGTTCCCGGCGCCCGGTATATACCCCATGGCAGCGCCGAATGTGCTTGAGCAGGTAGCCTTCGCTGATGAACTTGGCCAGGGCCCATTGCGGCAGGGTGGAGCTGTGCTGGTCGGTGAGTTGCTTGGCCTTGAGCACCGCGCCGAAAATTGCCGGCGGCAACACCGTGTAGCCCAGGCGCAACTCCGGCAGCAGGGTTTTCGAGAAGGTCCCGACGTAGGCGACCACGCCGCGGGTGTCCATGCTTTGCAGGGAGTCGGTGGGGCGGCCCTCGTAGCGGAATTCGCTGTCGTAGTCATCCTCGATCACGATGGCGCCCAACGCCAGCGCACGTGCCAGCAACGCCTCACGGCGCGGCACGCTCATGGGCATGCCCAGGGGGAACTGATGGGACGGTGTCACGTAGATCAGCCGCGCGCCGTCGGGAATCAAGTCGACCCGCAGGCCGTGTTCGTCCACCGGCACGCCCACCACGGTCGCCCCCATGGCGTCGAACATCAGTCGCACCGGGGTGTAGCCGGGGTCTTCCATGGCGACGACGGTGCCCGGTTCCAGCACCACGCGGGCGATCAGGTCAAGCGCCTGCTGGGCGCCGTTGGTGACTACGATGTCGTCTTCGCTGCACCTGACCCCACGGGAAAATGCGATATGCCCGGCGATTGCACTGCGCAGGGCCGGCAAGCCTTCCGGCCGGCTGTAGAAGCCGCTGTCCTGTGAGATACGGCGCAAGGCATCGAGGGTGCAGCGCCGCCATTCATCCTGGGGGAACTGGCTGCGGGCGGTGGCACCGCCGATAAAGTCCCGGCTCGGGCGGGTTTCACGGTTGGGGTGACCCATGGGCGCGGGAAGGGCCTGCCACTTGGCCAGGTTGGCGGCGCAGGCAAGGTCGGCGGCACTTTGCAGGTGTTCGCGGCGCGTGGCCCAGGCGTTGACGAACGTGCCACGGCCGATCCTGCCGACCAACAACCCTTCGTAGGTCAGCGCCGCGTAGGTGTCTGAGACTGTCTTGCGCGACACGCCCAGTTGCAGGGCCAGCAAGCGGCTGGGAGGCAATTGCGACCCGGCCACCAGTTGTCCCGACTCAATGGCCGTGCGCAATTGCTGGTAAAGCTGTTCGGCCAGGTCCTTGCGGCCCTTGATAACGACGTGCAGTTCCATGTTTCATCCAGAGGCAAGCAATCACCCGCAAGATTACCGCAAGTCACCCGCCAGCCGAATCAGGACAGGAAACCACCGTCTACATTCAGCGATACACCGGTAGTGTAGCTCGACGCGGCGCTGGCCAGGTACAGCACCGCGCCGGCCATCTCGCTCGGGTCGGCCACGCGCTTGAGGGGGATCTGCGCCAGGGCCATTTTCAGGATCGAGTCGTTCTTCACCAGTGCCGAGGCGAACTTGGTGTCGGTCAGGCCCGGCAGCAGTGCGTTGCAACGAATGCCGAACGGCGCGCATTCCTTGGCGAAGACTTTGGTCATGTTGATCACGGCGGCCTTGGTCACCGAGTAGATGCCCTGGAATACGCCCGGCGAAATCCCGTTGATCGAGGCCACGTTGATGATGCTGCCGCCACCGTTCTCGCGCATCAGCTTGCCGGCTTCCACCGACATGAAGAAGTAGCCGCGGATGTTCACGTCGACGGTCTTCTGGAATGCGCCCAGGTCGGTGTCCAGCACGTTGCAGAACTGCGGGTTGGTGGCGGCGTTGTTGACCAGGATGTCCAGGCGGCCGAACTGTTCGCGGATCGCGGCAAACACGTTGGTGATCTGTTCCATTTCGCCGATATGGCAGGCAATTGCCGTGGCCTTGCCGCCGTCGGCGATGATCGCGTCGGCCACGTGCTGGCAGCCGTCGATCTTGCGGCTCGACACGATCACGTGGGCGCCTTGCTGGGCCAGCAACTTGGCGATGGCCTCACCGATACCGCGGCTGGCGCCGGAAACGAAAGCGATCTTGCCGTCGAGGTCGAACAGTTGGGTCTTGGACATGGTTTTTCCTTGAAGAGGGTCAGAGGGAAGACTGTTTGATGACATTCAGGCTCATCTGCTCAAGCAGCTTGTTCATGTGAATGAACTGCGCAAAGCGTTTGTCCTGGGTCTGGCCATGGAAGAAGCGGTAGTAGATCTGCTGCACGATGCCGGCCAGGCGGAACAGGCCGTAGGTGTAGTAGAAGTCGAAATTGTCGATCTGGATCCCGGAGCGTTCGGCGTAGTAGTCGACGAACTGGCGGCGGGTAAGCATGCCGGGGGCGTTGCTCGGCTGGCGGCGCATCAGTTGCACCGGGGCCGGGTCGGCCGCTTCGATCCAGTAGGCGAGGGTGTTGCCCAGGTCCATCAGCGGGTCGCCGAGGGTGGTCAGTTCCCAGTCCAGCACGCCGATGATCTGCATCGGGTTATGCGGGTCGAGGATCACGTTGTCGAAGCGGTAGTCGTTGTGGACGATGCTCGAGGTGGGGTGGTCGGCCGGCATCTTGTCGTTGAGCCAGGCACGTACCGCTTCCCAGCTGGGGGCGTCGGGGGTCAGGGCTTTTTCGTAGCGGTCGCTCCAGCCGCGAATCTGCCGCTCCACATAACCTTCGGGCTTGCCCAGGTCGGCCAGGCCGCAGGCGCTGTAGTCGACCTGGTGCAGCTCGACGAACTTGTCGATAAAGCTTTTGCACAAGGCTTCGGTTTTCGCCGCGTCCAGGCCCAGTTCCGGCGGCAGGTCCGAGCGCAGGATGATCCCCTTGACCCGCTCCATCACGTAGAACTCGGCGCCGATCACTGACTCGTCGGTGCAGTGCACGTAGGCCTTGGGGCAATACGGGAAACCGTCCTTGAGCTGGTTGAGAATCCGGTATTCGCGGCCCATGTCGTGGGCGGACTTGGCCTTGTGGCCAAAGGGCGGGCGGCGCAGCACGAATTCCTGGCCGGGGTATTCCAGCAGGTACGTCAGGTTGGAGGCACCCCCGGGGAACTGGCTGATTTTGACGCTGCCGCTCAAGCCCGGGATATGGGCCTTGAGGTAGGGATCGATGAGGCTGGCATCAAGTTCTTCGCCGGGGCGAATCTGGGTCGATTGGTCATTAAGCGCCATGCTTATCCCTTCTGCTTATTCTTAAGGCCTTGGACTATTGGCTAATCTAATGCGCGCGGCCGCCAAGCCACAAGGTTGGGGCGGCTTAATAGGTTAGCGTGTTGGCCGATGATCAGCGGGCTTGATGTGCTCAGATCACCAGAACTGCGCGCCCGCCGGGGTTGCAGGACAGGTTGGCACCGATTTCGACTTTTGCCAGGTCGATGCCCAGGCCGGCGAGCAGGTTATTGACCAGCGGGTCGAGGAGCGGGCTGAGCAGTCCGGAGATGATGCCGCTGAGCAGATTCAGTACGCCGGTGATCAGGCCGACCACCAGGTTCAGCACCAGCCCAATCAGTCCGCCCTGTGTCGGTGGATGGTTGATCAACTGGATGCCATTGAGGGTGTTGCTCAAGCTGCCCACCACGTTGTTGGAACTGAAGCTGAAGTAATCCGGGGGGCTTTTCACCTCGGGCGGCGACAGGTAAGTGTGGTTCCGGACGGTCTTGGCCACGCTGCTGTCGATCTTCAGGCTGATGCCACCCACGCCATACGGTTGCCGGGGATCGCAGACACCGTTGCTACAGGTCTTCACCCCAAGGTCGAGTAATGGGAATTCGTCAACGTTCAGTGGTGCTGTGGAGGAAAACAGGTTTTTTGGGTCGATCTGGCCCACCATCAGCCTAACCGCCGAGGTGGTACCGAGCACCGACAAGGCTTTGTCCGCAGGCCCGTTGCAACGATATCCGGTGACCGTGCTGCTGCCGCTGGCGGCTTCCAGTGCTACATCGATTTGCTGGCCGATTTTGGGGTCAAAGGAGCTGCCTAACAAGATGCCCACCAGCGCCGTTACCCCGCCCAGTAAATCGTTCACCGCGCCGATTGCCGGCAGTTTCACCGAGATCAACGTCCTGACTTGCGCGGTCCTGACGTAGATCGGCTGGGTGGCGATCAGCTTGGGGTTACCTATGGCGGAAACCTGCGCCGGTTCAATGACCTTGGTCTTGACCGTGATATTCAGCAGTCCCAGCACATCCACCGGCAACTCCACCGCGACCGCGTTGTACTTGTTCGACAGTTGCACAAACCCCTGGATCAGGTTGAACAGTTGCAGGTTAACGTCCAGGGCGCTCTTGTCGGTGCCGTTCTGGATGGTCAGCAGGTCGCCCAGGTGCAGGATCTTGGTGCCGGGTGCAATCAGCTTGATCGCTTCCAGGTTATTGATCACCACCTTGACCGCATCGCCCCCCAGCTTGAGTACATCTATCGCGGCCTGGATCAGATCGCCGACGCTGGCGTCGGTCTTGAGCAACTCGTCGTAGTTGCCGGCGCTGACCTTCAATTGAATCGCCAGCGCGTCCAGGTAACTGAGCAGGTTGATATCGGTATTGATCAGGCCCTTCCAGCTCACCGCGTCGAGTTGCAATTTGCCCCCCAGCAGTCCGCCGATCAACGCATTGAGTGCGGCGGACTTGGTGCTGTCCACGGTCAGCAAGGTGCTGCGGATGGTCAGTACGGCCACCGGTGGCGCGGGCACGGCGGCCACGGCCACTGCCTGCAACCGGATAGTCCGCTCGAAAGGGCCGGGGGAGAGCAGCATGAACAGGCGGTTGGCGATACTGGTGACGACGCGGTGGGTGGCGATGACCTGGATCGCATCGGACCTTGAGGGATTGGGGCTGAAGGCGCGCATGAAGTCAGCCCCGGTGACCAGGGTGCCACAGGTGGTCGCCAGGGTACGGTCTTCGTTCAGCGGGAAATCATTGCGGGCTGCGCTTTGGATCGCGAATTGCGCGGCGTTGGTATTCGGCGTCACGCAGGCGCCGCCGCGGGTGACCACTTCCAGCGCCGCGGTGTCGGCAACCCGTTGCAGCTTGCGCTTTTCCAGGTACAGCCGGCCGCTGTCGACCACCAGCAACAGGAACAACAGTGCGATCCCCAGGGTCATCGCACCCATCAGTCCTATCGCGCCGCGTTGGCGGGCCGAGCCGGGTCCTTGGCAAACCATCCTGCGTTCCTTCGCCGGTCCAGTACCGGCATCCTGAGTATCCCCTCAGGCAGTGTAGTCAGGTTTTGCAAGGATTCATGGCTATTGGCCATTATTTTCGCGGAGGCAGTGCTACGGGCGTCAGCACAGGGCGGCCGGCAAAGTATTCCAGCAGGTTGTCCGCCACGCGCTGCACGGTGTCATGGGCGGCTTCCGGCGACAGGCCGGCGACGTGGGGCGTGAGCACGGTATTGCTGAGGCGCTTGAGTGCGTCGGGCACGTTGGGTTCATCGTCGAACACGTCCAGTGCCGCGCCGCCGATGCGCCGTTGCTCCAGGGCGGTAATCAGGTCGGCGGTGACCACCACGCTGCCACGGCCGATGTTCACCAGGAAACCGTTGGGCCCCAGTGCGTCGAGGGCCTGGCGGTCGATCAAATGTCGCGTGCTGGCGCCGCCCGGGGTGGCCAGGATCAGGAAGTCCGAGGCCCGCGCCAGTTCCACGGCGGTGGCGCAGTAGGTGTAGTCCACATCTTCGCGGGGCTGGCGGTTGTGATAACTCACCTCCATGCCAAAACCCAGGGCAGCCCGCTTGGCGATTTCCAGGCCCACGGCCCCCAGGCCGAGAATGCCCAGCTGTTTGCCGGCCAGGGAAGGGCGCATTATCTTGGGCCATTCGCTGCGCCGTACTGCTGCGTCCGCCCGGGGAATGTCCCGCACCAGGCACAGCAGCAAAGCCATGGCGTGGTCGGCCACCGACGGCGCATTCACCCCGGCGCCATTGGTGACCACGATTCCACGGTTGCTGGCGGCTTGCAGGTCCACGTGTTCATACCCGGCGCCGATCACGCAGATGATCTCAAGCAGCGGCAGCGCGGCGATTTCCTCGGCGTACAGGCCCAGCGGGCCACGGGTCAGCACCGCCTGGACCTGCCCGCCGTGGGTCTTGATGGCCTTGGCGCGTTCGGCCGGGGTGGGCGCAAGAATCACGTGAAAGCCATTGCCTTCGATGATCGGCAGGTAGTCGTTGATGGTTTCAACCAGGACCAGAACGGTGACGGGCATCGGAAGGTTCTTCCTGAAGGATTAGAGGCTTGGATTATGCGGGATTTGTAGTCCCGATCGTTTCTTTACCGCAGAAAAATTTCATTTCTCACCAGCCTAATCTGATTTTCCAGACCGCTCGTCCCAGGCCTTTTTACTGCAGCAGACTTCGACGACTTTCCTTAGCAGAGACGTCATGGATGCATGTTCCTGCCACCTCCGAAATCGTCGAGTGGACCTCTTATGGCTACAAGCACAGCCCATCAAAAAACCTAGCTTGGGAAGATATTGTCAGCAGCACCCGATACGGCCCGGCCAAATACAAGCCCGGTATAAATATTGAAAAGCTTGAGCGAGAAGCCTATAAAATGGAGTGCCAAGCACTCATGCAAAACCCTGGAAACTCAGGGAGTATCCGCAAGTCATAGGTGCCAGTGATGGCAAGCCCAGTTACTGGGTTCGAATTGAGTCAAGCGCGGGCGTCATACATGGTCATCCGATTTCCGAGCAGGAATTCAGGAGGTTAACAAGTTGATCTCACTAGGCTTTATTGACGGAAACGTCACCCATGATGATCTCTCCATCTTGCAGGATGGGGCGATGGAGAGTCAGGTTCACCTGTTGAAAGAGGACATGCTTCAGGTTGAATACGCCGGTGGGCTTATATTGGATGTCGGCTGGTACCCCTCCTTCGATACCCATGGTGGGTTCCGCATCAATGTAATAAGAAATTACGACTGGGACCGCCCAGTGATTGCGTTAACGGCGCACGCAGCCGGTGATCTGGTGGACCAACTGGCTGTTGCGCAGAGCGCGATCAATGGCGAACTGCGCAACGTATTGAGAACCTCGGCTTAGATAAAGCTCCAGGCTTTAGAAGCAGATATCGTCAGCTTTCACACGCTGCACAAATGCCCCGGCCAAGGTTGCGTTATGGTGCTCGATAATCGATGCGGCCGATAACGCCGGAGTGTCCATACAAGTATGGGCATCCTCCGGCAGCAGCACCGAGAACCCCAGCTCCACGGCCACTCGGCACGTCGTGTCGATGCAGTACTGGGTTTTCATCCCGACGATCACCAGTTCATTCACCTGTGCCGCCGCCAGTTGCTGCGACAGCTCGGTGCCGAGAAAACAGCTGGGCCGGGTTTTATTGAAAACCGTGTCGCGAGCTTCATCAACCTCCAGTGCTGGCCATAGTTGCCAAAACGGGCTGCCCACCTCGATGGGCGAACCCGCAGGGCCGGTGTGACGGGCGGCGAAGATCGGCACGCCAGCGTGTCTGGCACGCTGTATCAACTGGTTGATGATGTCGAGTACGCGCTGGCGTTCGTAGGGTTTTTCCGGACCATCGTACAGACCGGTCTGCATGTCGATGATCAGCAGGGCGGGGCGCTTGTTGTCAGGCATGGTACTGCTCCTTGTGTTTGCCAGATGGCGGAGCAATAAAAAGGCCCCGTCCATTGCTGGCGGGGCCTTGGGTAAATCCGGGTGGCTTAGTTTGCGCGCCACTCACCGCTACCACACGACCCGCCGGAAGCGGTCGTGGTGGTGGTGCGGGTGAGGGCCAGCTGGAAAATGTTCATGGGCCGATCATGCTGGCGCTGGCGTTTGCCTGTCAACGCGTCAGTCGAGGTTTTTTTGCGGGATCAGCAGATTTCTGGCTGCTTCGAGGAATTCATCAGACAGGCTGTTTCCCTTGGTCGCACGGGCGAGGGTAATTGCGCCTACCATCATCGCGTACTGGGCAATGGCGGCCTGGCGGTCGCCTTCGGGGGTTCCGGTGGCCTGGGTAGCGGCCAGGATGCCCATGGACGCTTCAAAGCCCCGGATAAAGCTGCGTTGCAACGCGCTGTCGGCGGCTTCATGGCACATCTCCCCGGCAAAAGCCGCAACCGGGCAACTGTCCCCGGGGTTGTCACGATTGGCGGCCGACAGATACGGATCAATCAACGCCAGGCGCGCAGCCTCGGGATCAGGGCTTTGCTCGACCCTGGCCTGCCAGCGCTCGCTCGATTGCTCGAATGCCCGGTTGCAGGCTTCCGTGGCCAGCGCCTCGCGGGACTCGAAGTGCCCGTAGAAACCGCCATGGGTCAGCCCGGCGGCGGCCATCACGTCCGACACGCTGATGCCATGGATGCCCCGTTCACGAAACAGCCGCGTGGCGGCCTCGACGATGATTTCGCGGTTGAGTTCGGCTTGTTTGCGGGACACGCGTGGCATCGAGGGCTCTCAGGATCAGGTGGTGGCAGGGATGGGTGGCATCATAAAACGTTTAGCTGGCGTACTGCGCGATCCCGTTGCCGAACGACCAGTTTTCCTTCTTGACCTCCACCAGGCTGATAAACACATCTTCCAGGCGCACCGCCAGTTCACGGTGCAAGCTCTCGGCAATGGTTTTGTACAGCAGCTTTTTCTGCTCGGTACTGCGGCCTTCGTTCAGAGTGATCTGGATGATCACCAGGTTGTCGGTGCGCTGGATGCCCAGGTACTCCGGGTCATAGATGAAGTGGTGTTCATCGTGCTCGGTGAGGATCTGGAAGTTGTCGTGTTCAGGCACGCCGATGGCCGTGTGCATGGCGTTGTAGATCAATACGCCGACGCGCTTGGCGTAGGTGACGTCGGGGTTTTTCCGAAGGTCGATGCGCACGATTGGCATGGCAGGTAGTCCAGTGAGGGGCGTGCTTTAAAAATACATGACGTGATGAATTTATAAAATAGATTTCTTATGAAATGTAAAATTGACGCTGCCAAAATCGCCTTCAATCCTCTGCACCGCACAACCATTCCTCAGCTAAGTCTTTGCTTCTTCAAGCGAATCCCGGACAATCGCGCCCCTGTTTCGGTCGTGGCGCTGCCTGTCAGGTTTTTCTGACTCGTCTCGACTGAGTGAATGCGGAGATCCGAACGGATGAATGATCAGGCCAATAGCGTCGACGAACGCTACGCAACGACACCTGCAACCCTCACAAGCTGGAGCCGTCAGGACACCACCTGGATGCTCGGCCTGTTCGGTACGGCCATCGGCGCCGGCACCTTGTTCCTGCCGATCAACGCGGGCCTTGGCGGTTTCTGGCCGCTGGTGATCCTCGCGCTGCTGGCATTCCCGATGACGTTTTTCGCGCACCGTGGCCTGACCCGCTTTGTGCTCTCGGGCCGTGAAGGCTCGGACATCACCGACGTGGTCGAGGAGCACTTCGGCCTCAAGGCCGGCGCCGCGATCACCTTGCTGTACTTCTTCGCGATCTTCCCGATCCTGCTGATCTACAGCGTGGCGCTGACCAACACCGTCGGCAGCTTCATGGAGCATCAACTGCACATCGCGCCGCCACCGCGGGCGATCCTGTCGCTGGTGCTGATCCTCGGCCTGCTGGCCGTGGTGCGGTGTGGCGAGCAGGTGATCGTCAAGGCCATGAGCCTGATGGTGTATCCGTTTATCGTCGCCTTGCTGTTCCTCGCCGTGTACCTGGTGCCGCACTGGAACGGCGGCATCCTCAGCACCGCCAGCACCGTGCCGGCCCCGTCGGCGCTGCTGCACACGCTGTGGCTGGCGATTCCGGTGATGGTGTTCTCGTTCAACCATTCGCCGATCATCTCGGCCTTTGCGGTGGACCAGAAGCGCCAGTACGGCGAACACGCCGAGGAACGCAGCTCGCAGATCCTGTCCCGGGCACACATCCTGATGGTAGTGATGGTGCTGTTCTTCGTGTTCAGTTGCGTACTGACCCTGTCGCCGGCGCAACTGGCCGAAGCCAAGGCGCAGAATCTGTCGATCCTGTCCTACCTGGCGAACCACTTCAGCAACCCGACCATCGAGTTCGCCGCGCCGCTGATCGCGTTTGTGGCGATTGCCAAGTCGTTCCTGGGCCATTACATCGGCGCCAGTGAAGGCCTCAAGGGCCTGGTGCTCAAAAGCGGCCGTCGCCCGGCTGCCAAGACCCTGGACCGCATGACGGCTGCCTTCATGCTGGTGGTGTGCTGGATCGTCGCGACCCTCAACCCTAGCATCCTCGGCATGATCGAGACCCTGGGCGGGCCGATCATTGCGTCGATCCTGTTCCTGATGCCGATGTACGCGATCCGCAAGGTGCCGGCGATGGCCAAGTACCGTGGCCAGGCGTCCAACGTGTTCGTGACGGCGGTGGGCCTGGTGGCGATTACCGCGCTGATTTATTCGCTGGTGTCCTGACAGCACCCGGTTTCAGTGCAATGATCACGGCCAATTCGCAGACAGCGGATTGGCCGTTTTTTTTGCCAGGGAATTAGGGATTGAACACCAAGCCTGAGAGCGACACCACGCCGAACCGTGCACAAGACTTGCTGGCCGGCCTGTCCATCGCCGGCCTGTTGCTGCCCGAGGCCGTGGCCTATTCCAGCATCGCCGCGTTGCCGCCCCAGGCGGGCGTGATCGCCTTGTTTGCCGGATTGTTGTGCTACGGCCTGTTTGGCACCAGCCGCTTCGCGATTGTCTCTGCCACATCGTCCTCGGCAGCGGTGCTGGCGGCGGCCACGGCAACGCTGGCGGGAGACGACCCGGCACTCAGGCTGAGCCTGGCAATGGGCCTGGTACTGGTGACGGGGGCGTTTTTCCTGTTGGCCGGGATGCTCAAGCTGGGCGGGCTGACCTCGTTTATCGCCAAGCCGGTGTTGCGTGGCTTTGCCTTTGGCCTGGCGCTGACGATCATCCTCAAGCAGTTGGCCAGCGTGGTGGGCGTGCACCTGACCGACAACAACCTGATTCGCTTCCTGCCTCAGCTCCTGGAGCAACTGCCGCGCTGGAACTGGGCCGCCGCTGCCGTCGCGGGCGTCGCGTTGCTGCTGCTCTGGCTATGCGCGCGAGTTCGGCGCCTGCCGGGCGGGTTGCTGGTGGTGATCCTCGGGATTGCCGCCGGCCAGTGGCTGGATCTGCAGGCCCATGGCGTGGCGTTGATCGGCGTCATCGACCTGCGTCTGGAACTGGCGCATTTGCCGGTGTTGCCGTTCCCCGACTGGCTGCGCCTGGGAGAGTTGGCGTTTGCCATGGTGATGATTCTTTACGCCGAGTCCTACGGCTCCATCAGCTCCTTCGCCCTCAAGCATGGTGATCGCGTGTCATCCAACCGTGACCTGCTGGCGCTGGGGGCCGCCAACCTGCTGTCCGGGCTGTTCCAGGGCATGCCCACCGGCGCTGGGTATTCGGCGACATCGGCCAATGAGGCGGCGGGCGCCAACTCCCGGCTGGCGGGCGCCGTGGCGGCGCTGGTGGTGTTGGCGATCGTGCTGACGGTGCTGCCGCTGGTGGCATTGACGCCGGAGCCGGTGCTTGCCGCCATCGTCATTTACGCCTTGGGCCGTGGCTTGAGCCTGCAGCCCCTGGGCCGCTATTTCTCCTGGCGGCGCGACCGGTTGCTGGTGATTTGCGCGGTGGCGGCGGTGTTGGTGCTGGGGGTGCTGGATGGGTTATTGGTGGCGGTCGGGATCAGCGTGGTGTTGATGTTGCGCCAGATGTCGTCGGCGGACGTGCGCGAGTTGGGGCGCATTGACGGTGGGCATGATTTTGTCGACTTGCTGCATCACCCGAGCGCTGAACGGATCCCCGGTGTGCTGATCGTGCGGCCCAGTGAAGCGCTGTTCTTCGCGAATGCCGAGCGAGTGTTGGGGGCGGTGTTGAGCCTGATGCGGCACGCTACGTTACCGGTGCACACGGTAGTGCTCAGCCTGGAAGAATCCCCCGACCTGGACGGCACCAGCATCGAGGCATTGCAGGCATTTTTCGTACAGGTGCGAGGGGAGGGCAAATGCCTGGTGCTGGCCCGCGTACGGCATGAGGCGCAGGAGGTGTTGCAGACGCTGCCTGAGGCGTGTGCTCCCCAGGTATTGATCAGCGGCTTGAGTGTTGATGGTGCAGTGCAACTCGCGTTGCAACCCACCGCCTGAATGCAAAAAGCCCCGACTGGTCGGGGCTTTTTATTGACGCGAGCTTACCGGCGGCGGAACAACGGCAACGGTTCATCCGTCGCGGCCTGGTACGTCACCGAGAAATCCTTGAGGCTTTCCAGCGCTTCATACGGGTCTTTGTCCGCGCGCAAGGCGAAGGCATCGAACCCGCAGCGGCGCAGGTAGAACAACTGGTCGCGCAGCACATCGCCAATCGCCCGCAGCTCGCCCTTGTAACCATAACGGTCACGCAGCAGGCGGGCGTTGGAGTAGTTGCGACCGTCGGTGAAGGCCGGGAAGTTCAGGGCGATGACCTGGAAGTGCTCCACGTCATCACCGATCTCTTCGGCTTCTTCATCGGCGTCCAGCCATACACCCAGGCCGCCGTCGCGGGCCTTGAGGGCGTGAGCGTGCTCGCGCCACAGGGCCAGCGGCACGATCAGGTCGTCGCAGTTGGAGATGCCATCGAAGCTCGCATCCTTGGGCAGCAGGTGCCAGGTTTCGTCGAGGACTTCGTTGTTCTTAATGATTCGCTGCATAGACGCGCTCCTTGAACAGGTCAATGCCGATGCGCTGGTAAGTGTCGATGAAACGCTCATCTTCGGTGCGCTGTTCAACGTACACGTCGATCAGCTTGCCGATCACGTCAGGCATGGCTTCCTGGGCGAAGGACGGGCCGAGGATCTTGCCCAGGCTCGCATCGCGGCTGGCGCTGCCACCCAGGGACACTTGGTAGAATTCTTCGCCTTTCTTGTCCACGCCCAGGATGCCGATGTGGCCGACGTGGTGGTGACCACAGGCGTTCATGCAACCGGAGATGTTCAGGTCCAGCTCGCCGATGTCGAACAGGTAGTCCAGGTCGTCGAAACGGCGCTGGATCGATTCGGCAATCGGGATCGACTTGGCGTTGGCCAGGGAGCAGAAGTCGCCGCCCGGGCAGCAGATGATGTCGGTCAGCAAGCCGATGTTCGGCGTGGCAAAACCCTGCTCGCGCAGCTCGCCCCACAGGGTGAACAGTTGAGACTGTTCAACATCGGCGAGGATGATGTTCTGCTCGTGGGAGGTGCGCAGTTGGCCGAAGCTGTAGCGCTCGGCCAGGTCGGCGACGCCGTCCAGTTGCTTGTCGGTGATGTCACCCGGTGCAACACCGGTAGGTTTCAGCGACAGGGTCACGGCCACATAGCCCGGCTTTTTGTGGGCCAGGGTGTTGCGGGTGCGCCAGCGGGCGAAACCCGGGTGCTGCGCATCGAGCTCGGCCAACGCGGCGTCCTGATTGCTCAGGGCCTTGTAGTCCGGGTCGACGAAGTGTTTGGCAACGCGGTGCACTTCGGCGTCGGTCAGGGTGGTCTGGCCGCCGCGCAGGTGTTCCATCTCGGCGTCGACTTTCTGGGCGAACACCTCGGGGGTCAGCGCTTTTACCAGGATCTTGATCCGGGCCTTGTACTTGTTGTCACGACGGCCGTAGCGGTTGTAGACCCGCAGGATCGCGTCGAGGTAGCTCAACAGGTCCTGCCACGGCAGGAATTCGTTGATGAAGGCACCCACTACCGGCGTACGACCGAGGCCGCCGCCGACGAGCACACGGAAGCCCAACTCGCCCGCCTCGTTATGCACCGGCTCCAGGCCGATATCGTGCACTTCGATGGCGGCGCGGTCCGAGGTCGAGCCATTGATGGCGATCTTGAACTTGCGCGGCAGGTAGGCGAATTCCGGGTGGAAGGTGGTCCATTGACGGACGATTTCACACCATGGGCGGGGGTCGATCAGCTCGTCAGCGGCAACGCCGGCGAACTGGTCGGTGGTCACGTTGCGCAGGCAGTTACCGCTGGTCTGAATGGCGTGCATCTGCACGGTGGCCAATTCAGCCAGGATGTCCGGCACGTCTTCCAGGGCCGGCCAGTTGAACTGAACGTTCTGGCGAGTACTGATGTGGGCGTAGCCCTTGTCGAAGTCGCGGGCAATCTTGGCCATCATGCGCGTCTGACGGGAAGTCAGTTGGCCATAAGGCACGGCAACCCGCAGCATCGGCGCAAAGCGCTGAACATAAAGGCCATTTTGCAGGCGCAGAGGGCGGAACTCTTCTTCGCTCAGTTCACCTGCCAGATAGCGTCGGGTCTGATCACGGAACTGCTTGACGCGGTCCTCGATGATGCGCTGATCGTATTCGTCGTATACGTACATATAGGTCCTGTTCTCGGCAAATCTGCGCGCACGGCCGCGCACTCCCAACGGAGCCGGCGCACGATACCAGTTTGCGTTTATGCGCAAAAGTGATGTTTGAGTATATGCAAATAACCAAATGGCCTAATGAGAACGGTTATCGCGATACCCACATTTGTCATGCGGGCAATCATGAACTTTACTGTGCTCGTGTCTTTGTGCAATCACCTATAAAACCGACAAGAGGCGATGCTATGAGCAATCCGACCAAAGCCCGCAAAAGTGACAGCAGTGTCGATGCGTGGGCCATTCTGTTTTTGATTATCCTGGTGGTTTCCACTGCCGTGTTCTGGGTCAGCCATCAATAAAAGGGCGTTATCGAGCCTTGTTGTCGACAATCGGCAATTAGCCGAGATTGACCGGCCTGATGCCATTATCATGGGCCGTCATTCCGAAGGGCTCAGGCAACGATGTTGAAGGTTCTCTGCAAGTGCTTGCTGGTGCTGAGCATGCCGTTCTGGGCCATCGCCCAGGCGACGTCGGTGGTGTTTCTCAACCCTGGCAATTCGACCGAGACCTTCTGGGTCAGCTACGCGCAATTCATGCAGGCCGCCGCCAGGGACCTCGGCCTGGATTTGCGTGTGCGCTATTCCGAGCGCAACCCCGAGACCACGCTGGTGCAGGCCCGTGAAGCCCTGCAAGGCGCCGAGCGCCCGGACTACCTGGTGCTGGTCAACGAGCAGTACATCGCCCCACAGATCTTGCGCCTGGCCCAGGGCAGCGGGGTCAAGCTGCTGATCGTCAACAACGCGCTGACCGCGGACCAGACTCAACTGCTGGACGCCGGCAAATACCCTGACTGGATCGGCAGCATGGTCGCCGACGACGAACAGGCGGGCTACTTGATGCTCACCCAGTTGTTGCGCCTGCATGGGCCTGTCGCCCCCGGCCAGACCCTCGACCTGATCGCGTTCTCCGGGGCCAAGACCACTCCCGCCGCGCAACTGCGCGAGCGAGGCTTGCAGCGCGCCCTGGCGGATCATCCGCAGGTGCGCCTGCGCCAGTTGGTGTATGGCGAGTGGAGTCGCCAGCGCGCTTTCGACCAGGCCACGCAGTTATTCAAACGCTACCCGCAGACCGCGCTGGTGTGGGCGGCCAACGATGAAATGGCGCTGGGGGCAATGGATGCACTCAAAGGCAGCGGGCGCGCGCCGGGCACGGACGTGTTGTTCAGCGCGGTCAACAGTTCGCCCGAAGCGTTGCAGGCGCGCCTTGAGGGGCGCCTGAGTGTGCTGGTGGCCGGGCATTTCACCCTTGGCGGCTGGGCGATGGTGGTGCTGCATGACGATGCCCGCGGCCTGGGCATGGCGCAGTACGGTGGGCGTGAGCGCAAGCTTGGGCTCTTTCGATTGATTGATCCGCCACAAGCTACGCGCCTTTTAGAGATGCAGGGGCGCGAGGACTACGGCGTCGACTTTCGAGCACTGTCAGCCCAGGGCAAGCCAGCCACCTATCGCTACCCGTTCAGCCTGCAACTGCTGATGCATTGACCGGCTTCAAACACCGGCCAGGTGCAGCACCAGCTTGACGATGCCAAACAGGGTCAAGGCAAACACGGCGGTAAACACAATACCCAGGATGACAAAGTGGCTGGGCTTGCCATGGGTAAAGTCGCGGGCGCGATTCTTCCCGCTCTGCACCCCGAAGGCGGCTGCCATCACGCTGTGAAGCATCTGCCAGAAAGTCGGTGGCTTGTTGTTGGAATCGTCCATAAAGGCCTCGCGGTAGGGATCAAACCCATGGATGAGGATAGCCAAGTTCCCGCAAAACACCGGCTGTAGCTATCTACCGCCCTGGCGGTTGGCCCGTTCGCTGTACTGGGACTCCTTAACAGAGTCATCAGGAACGAGCGCATGCCAACCTTACCCGCCCCGACAGAGCAGGGGCTACACACCGCATTGATCAAGAACAGCTTGCCCGGCTGGATTGCCCGCAGCGCGGCTGCGGACATCCGACGCTTGAAGCCGGGCCTGCTGCCTGGGCGCGTCCCCGAGGATGCACCACCTGCCTGGCTCAGTAACGCGCCCCAGGGGTTGCGCCAGGCATTCGCCGACAGCCAGTTGGCCAGTCGCCGCGCCCACGAGCGGCTGGCCAAGACTCTCGACGGCCTCAAGGGCATCACCGAGTTCGCCCAGCCGCTGCTGGAAGACGCCTGGCGCAAACGGTTCGGTGAGGTACCGGACGTCCACAAGCACCAGTTGCATTACCTGCGTTACCGTCAGGTGCCGCAACAGCATTCGCTGTTGCAGGCAGCATTGCTCAACTTTGAAGGCAATGAAGACTTTGCCGATATCGCCCTTGAGCAAACCAGCGCGCTGGCCCCCGAAGGGGCGTTGTTCACCGAGTACTACGGCGAAATTCTGAACGACCATTCACGCCGGGCCCGCTATCGCTACCGCGAAAAGCTCGCCGTCACCCCGGACCAGTTTGCCGCGCTCTGCCGCACGCTGGACCTGGGCCGGCAATACCAGGCGCATTTGCAGCAGGTGTTCGAGGAGGCGGGCACCAAGGCCGTGGTGCGCGAGCAGATGATCGACGCGCACAAGAAACTGCTGGCCGTCAGGCTGCACACGGCGCGGATGAAGAACGAAATCAGCGACAGTGCCTATGCCATGCTCAACGCCTTACTGGCCGGTACCGAACGGCCGCAGTTGGATGGCAAGCCCGTCGCCTGCAGCCAATTGGCGATTCTCGGCTGCAAGTTGGGTGAAGTCGTACTGATCGGGCCGGGCGTCGGCGCGATGGCAGATGCCCGGCAGCCGTTGGGCTGGGGCACTGTGCTGGTGCCCGGCGCCTCGCTAGGGGAGTTGCTGGTGCCGGCCGCGGCCGACCAGCGGCTGGTGGCGTGGATCCCCGGTGCGCCGTTGTGCCCGCTCAAGGAATACCCGTCGATAAAGGCGTTCGAGGCGGAACTGGCGATCAACCTGCGCTCCCCGGAGTATCAGCGGCTGTTTGCCAGCCTGGTGCCGCAAGACGAAGCCCCGGCTTTCCTGCAACGACTGAAGACCAAGCTCTTTACCTTCGAGTGGAACTCCAGAGGCTACATGGAGCAGGTCTACGACCCGAACATCAACCTGGCGCGCCGCGAAAGCCTCATCAGTGGCGAGCTGTTCGGAGCGCTCTATGACAACCACCTGCAACGCCTGAAAGATAACGCCAGAACGCTCGCCGTACCCACCGCCGAGGCGGATCGCAAGGCTGCCCAGGAACGCCACGAACATTGGCTGAGTATTGGCTTGAATGTGCTGAACGTGGCGGCCTTTGTCGTGCCCGGCCTGGGGGAGGTGATGCTGGCGGTCACGGCTGTGCAACTGGGCCTGGAGGTCTACCATGGCATCGAGGCGTGGAAGGAAGGCGACATGGATGCCGCCTGGGGACATCTGGAGTCGGTGGCGCTGAACGTGGCCTTCATGGCCGCCCTCGGCGGTTCGACGGCCCTGGCCGGTCGCGCGCCGAAAATCCAGGTATCCCGCTGGGTGGATGGCCTGGTACCGGTCAAACTGCCCAGTGGTGAGGCTCGGCTGTGGAAACCGGACTTGGCGCCGTACCGCAGCGAGGTGGTGCTGGCCCCGGCTCTCAAGCCCAATGCCCGGGGCCAGTACGAGACAGGCGGCAAGATTTATGTGCGTATCGGCGAAAACCTGCATGAAAAGGTCTTCGACAGCCGAATCCGCAAGTGGCGGATCAAACACCCGGATAATCCCGAGGCTTACCAACCGATCCTTGAACACAACAACGCCGGTGCCTGGCGGCATGTGCATGAGCAGCCCTTCAAATGGGACCGCCTGACCCTGTTGCGACGACTGGGACCCGCCACTGAAGAATTCTCTGATACGACACTGGGCATTATTGGGGATATCAGTGGGGTCCAGGATGACGTGTTGCGCAAGGCGTATATCGAAGGCAGGCCGCTGCCCGCCGTGCTGGCCGATACCCTGGAGCAGTTCCGCAGCCAGCCAGTGGCGGATACGGCGCCGCTGGCTGGCGAAGAGGCGGTGCTGCAACGGCGCTTCCCTGGATTGTCGAGGCGAGCCATCCAGGAAATTCTTGATACCGCCAGCGAACAGGAGCGCTTGCAACTGCGCAGTCAGCGTGGAGCCTCGGCGCGCCTGGACAATGCCGCTCGCCGCGCAGTCCAACAAGGCCGCCTGAGCCGTGCCCTGGCGGGGCTGCATCGTCAGGCCGACGCCGGTGCCGACACTGACCGCCTGGCCCTGCATTGCCTGCAACACTTGCCGGGCTGGCCCACCAATCTGCGCCTGGAAGTGCGCTTTCAGGCTGTCGAAGGACCGTTACTGAACAGCATTGGCCCGCAAGATGCGCCGCTGCGCAGATACCTGGTCAAGCAGGGCGAAGCCTTCCAGGCCTACGACGAGCGCGGTGTCGCGCTGAACAGCCGGACCACCGGGCGGCGTAATTTCTTCCAGTCCGTCGTGCATGCGATCCCCGCTGCGGCCCGACCTGGCCTGGACATGCCCGTGGCGACCCTGGACCGGGAACTGCAACAGGCGGTGGCCAGTTATGCCACCCGCCGCCGTAGCCAAATGTCCAATGTGCTCGGCCTGCGCGCACCGCGTTCGCGACCCGTGTTGACGGGGGCGGGGGGCGTCCTGGGTTACCCGTTGAGCGGTCGGGGCAAAGGCTTTGGAGTGGATGCATCGCTGACGGCGAGGGTGCAGGCGCTCTATCCGAACCTAAACGCCGGGCAGGCCAGCGATTTTGTCCTGAGCCGATTGCAGGCCGGTGAAAGCGTCCAACAGATCTTCACCCTGTTGGGAAACCGCCAGCGTGAGTTCGACCTGTTGCAGGCAGAACTTGATCAATGGACCGCCGCTGCTGCCGGGCAGGCGGGCGGGGCCAGCCAGCAACAACGGGTAGCGGCTGACATCATCGGTTGCTGGCGCCAGGGCATTTACCGCGAGCGGCCGCCCCAGAGCATTCTGTCGTTGGGCAGCGTGACGGACCTTCCGCGCCTGAGTGCAGACTTTTCCCATGTGCAGGCGCTGAGCGCACATGCCGAGCTTTTGTTGGGTGATCAGGGCGTGCGCCTGGCCGATCAGTTTTCCCGGGTGCGACACCTTGAGGTGTTTTTTGACGCAACGCCGGGCACCGGACTGGTCGACGGGCTGAACCGCTTCGTCGATCTCAACCAACTGACGTTGAATGGTCGGGACGTGGCCTATTCGGTCCCCTTCATTCAACGCCTGGGGGCAATGGAGCGCTTGCGCAACCTGTCCGTCGCGGGGCTTTCGCAAAACCTGGACGTCAGCCCCCTCACGCACCTGCGCTCGTTGCGCATGGAGGGCTCGGTGCAGGAGTGGCCACAGGGGGTGACGTCACTTGAGCACCTTGAGAGGCTCGACCTGTGGCGAACAAACATCCGTTCGGTACCCCCGTCGATGCTCATCGGGCATGAACGATTGTGGCGCGGCCTGAACCTGCGGTGGGCCGCGTTTGACCGCCGGGAATTCATGGCGGTGTATGAACATGTGCGGGGCAATCCGGCTCACCTGCTCAATGAGCAAGCCCTGGTGCAGGGTTACTGTGAAGGCGTGATGGACCGCTTGAAAAATGTGCACTGGGGGTTTGGCATAGACGTTGTCTCTCAGTTCCGGCAGCAGGGTCTGACCACTGAACAGATACTGGCTCGCACTCACCAGGTACTCGACGAACAGCTCGCCCTGAGCCGGGACCTGCAGGAGTGGGCGGCCAGGGAGTTGCGGGTTGACCGCCGGCAGGTGGATGTCTTTTACCGCCAGCGCGCCGCCGAGCGGCTCCTGGACAGTTGGCGTGAAGGCCTGGGGCCGCGGCTTGCGCCGTCGGGCATGTCGG
Source organism: Pseudomonas sp. B6001 (assembly GCF_013386015.1). NCBI lineage: Bacteria > Pseudomonadati > Pseudomonadota > Gammaproteobacteria > Pseudomonadales > Pseudomonadaceae > Pseudomonas > Pseudomonas sp. B6001. Next base: position 17,490 of record NZ_JACAOX010000012.1, on the reverse strand, counting down.
CGCGCTCCAACCTGCCGACCGCCACACTGAACCTGTCGGGGGGCGTGCTGGGCGACTTGCCCGGGTTGCCGGCGGCCGCGTTCGCCCATGTCAAACAGGTCAACCTGAGCGGCACCCGGGTTTCGATTGAGGCGCTGAATGACTTTCTCGGCGCATTCAACGCCATTGAAGACTTGAACCTCAGTGCCAGCAACCTGGCACAGCTGCCGTCGGCCCTGGACAACTTCACCGCCCTGCGCCAGTTGGATCTTTCCCACAACCAACTGAGCATCATCCCGTCCATCCAGCAACGCTTGAGCCGCCTGACGGCTCTTGAAACCCTGGACTTGCAATACAACCGTGTCGCGAGCCTGGATCTGCGTGGCCTCAACGCCTTGCGCCACTTGAACCTCAGCCGCACTGGAATCACCGAATGGCCTGAGGGTGTCCTGGACTTGCCAGTCCTGGAGAGCCTGGACCTGAGCCACAGCGCTATCACCCGGGTGCCCGCCCAGGCGCTCACCGGCCACGACACGCTGATGCTCAAGAGCAACCTGCGGGGTTGCCGACTGACTGCCCGGGCCTGCGCCGACATCCTGGCCTTTGCGCAACGCACCCTGCGGGAAAATCCATTGGGCCTTGATGTGGAATTACTGCCGTTGGTGGGGCCGGAAATCTACCTGCACAAGCCGCTGGGCATTCCCCAGGAACAGCTGCGCATCGGCCGGACCGGCGGCGATCCGGAGTATTTCCCGGTCAGGGTCACCGACGACCCCGGCCAGTTGCTGTTGCCCCTGCACGTCGAGAACGTCGACGCGCAAGCACGCCTCACTCCGGCGGCGCGCCTGCAACAACTGGATCCTGCCTTGAGCAGTGCCCAGGCGGTGGCGCGCATTGATGAATGGCTGGCCGCCGGCCTGGGCGCCACCGGCGTCGACACACGCCTGGTGCAGTTGCACGCCGAGCATCAACGCTTGAGCCGGGTGTTGAACAGTTGGATCGACACCGAGGGTTATCGCGAGGGGGGCGGCTGGGTCAGTGCCCTCGACCGTCGTCGTGCCGCCGGCCGGCTCCTTGAAAGCTGGCGCCACAACCTGCGTGCCCGGCCCGAGGTGCCGCCGGTGGACGGGCGCGAGGTACTGGACCTGTCCGGGTTGTATCTGGGCGACCTGCCGACGTTGCCGGCTTCAATGAGCCACGTCAGCGTGCTCGACCTCACCGAGGTGAAGCTGACGGAGCAGGGGTCCAATGGGTTCCTGGGCAGTTTCCCCCACCTGCGCCGGCTTGTGCTCAACAAGAATGGCCTGGCGCACCTGCCCGAGGTGATCAACCAATACACGGCGCTGACTCATCTCGAAGCCACCTACAATGATTTGCGCGACGCTGTGGAGCTACAGGCACTGCTCGGCCCATTAAGTGCGCTGGAATGGCTCGACCTTGGCGAAAACACCCTGGCCAGCCTGGATGTCAGCGGCCTGCGCGGGCTGACAAACCTGGACCTGCACAACAACGTCCTGGAGGAATGGCCGGCCGGGGCATTGGAACTGCCGCGACTGCGCACCCTCGACCTCAGCAATAACCAGATCGAGACCATCCCGGACGATGCCCTGTTGCCTCGCCACAACCTCCTGATGAGCAACACCAACCTGACGGACAACGGGCTGGAAGAACGCGTGTTCGAGCGCCTGAGCGACTTCCTCGAGGAAACGGGGTTCGGCCTGGGCTATACCCGGGAGCAAATTGATCGCGAGCTCGATGGCTTCCTCCTCAGTACCAGTCACGAGGAAGCGGATCTGAGCGGTGAGCTGCATCCGGAGCTGCTGACGCCCGCAGCACAGAAGGCCCAGTGGTTTGCTGGCGTGGCGGCCGGCTCCAGCAAACACGCAGTCTGGGAGTCGCTCAAGAGCGCTGACGACAGTGAGGATTTCTTCTACATCATTTCCCAGCTGAAAAACGCCCAGGACTTCATCACCGACCGCCCTGAGTTGACGCGCCGGGTATGGGAGGTGCTGGAGGCCGCCGAGCAACGTCCGGCGTTGCGCGAGCAACTGTTCGGCAAGGCTCGCGGCATGCGGATCAACGCGACCTGCGGTGACGGTTGGATCCTGCTGTTCAGCGACCTTGAAGTCAGTGTCTATGAGTTCAAGGCCCTGGAAACCGTGGAGCCCGGAAAAGAAGGCGCGGCGCTGTTCAAGCTGGCCAGAAGCATGATCCGCCTGGAACAGACTGAAGCCACCGCCAGCCGCGTGGTCAGCCTAAAGCCCAGTGTTGACCCGGCGGAAATTCGCCTGGCCTACCGCATCGGCCTGGCCCAACGCCTGGAGTTGCCGCGCCAGCCGTCCGGCATGCTGTACCGCAACCTTTCCCAAGTGAAACAGGCCGATATCGACCAGGCCTACGCCAGCATCATCGGCCGGGAGGCGACCGAGGCGTTCACGGCCGATCTGGTCACGCGCCAGTACTGGGTCGACTACGTGCAGAAGCAATACGCCGCCGACTTTACGACGCTGGCCCAGACCCAGGCCCGCGAGGCTGAAGCCCTGGAGGATCGCTATCCGGAGTTTGGCGCGCAGTACGAGGCAGAAGCCGTGGTACTGGCCAAGCAAAGGACTGAGCAACGCCAGGCCCTGCTGATTCGCCTGTCCGAGCGGGAGAGAGCAGCACTGAGGCTATAACAGCCTGTGCCCCGGCGGCAGGTCCGGAAACGGGCCTGCCGCGCCTCAGTGGTCGTAACCCAGGTTCGGCGCCAAGGTGCACAAAAACAATTATCTACCTGCGAAGGCGCTCGCCTGTTCGCTGTACTGGGCCTCCCTAAAGCGTTCTCAGGAAGCCGCACATGTCTACTCCACCTAACGCCCTCGCGGACGAAAGCTTGCACACCGCCCTGATCACGGAACGCCTGCCCGCGTGGGTCGCCCACATGGCCCCCGTCGATGTGCGCCGGCTCAAACATGGACTGTTGCCCGGCAGGGAGCGGCCTGCCACCAAGGTTCCGCTCTCGCCCGCATTGAACAAGGCACTCGATGACAGTCGCAAGGCCAGCCGTCAGTCCCGCGAAGCCTTGGCCAAGGGCCTTGGCGCGCTGCAAGGCATTGTCGAATTCGCCCAGCCCAAGCTGGAAGCGGCGTTGCGCGAGGCGATGGGCGAGGCCCCGGACGTCAACAAAAACCAGCTGCATTACCTGCGGTATCGCCAGGCCCCGCAGCAGCATTCGTTGTTGCAGGCGGCGTTGCTGAACTTCGAGGGCGATGAAGACTTCACCGATATCGCCCTCGAACAGACCAGCGCCCTGGCGCCGGAAGGTGCGCTGCTGACCGAGTACTACGGCGAGGCGCGGGCGGATGGCTCGCGTGCGGCGCGTTATCGCTACAGCGAAACCCTGTCGATGACTCCACAAACCTTTTCCACCCTGTGCCGCACCCTGGACCTGGGGCAGCAATACCAGGCCCACCTGGCGCAGGTGTTCGATGCCGCTGCCACTCGGGCCGTGGTGCGGGAGCAGATGATTCGCGCGCAAAAAGACCTGCTGACGGTACGCCTGTATACCGCATGGGCGCAGGGCGACATCGGTCCGGCGGTGTTTCTCATGTTGCGTGAAGTGCTGGCAGGTACTTCGCGGCCGCTGCTGGAGGGTGAGGCCGTCCGTTTCGGTCAACTGTCGATCCTGGGCTGCGAGCTGGGGGAGGTGCTGCTGATCGGGCCGGGTGTCGCACCGACCCGGTCCGTGATCCCGCCCTTGTTTCCTGGGGCAGGTGTGAGCGGGCTGCTTCCCGTGGCGCCTGATACGCGGGTGGTGGCCTGGATTCCGGGCGCGCCGCAGTGCCCGCTCAAGGAATACCCGTCTATGCAGGCGTTCGACAAGGAACTGGCGGTGAACCTGCGCTCACCTGCCTATCAGCAGTTGTTTGCCAGCCTGGTACCTCAGCAACAGGCGCCGCAGTTCCTTGAGCGCCTCAAGGAAAAACTCTACACCTTCACCTGGAACCCGCGAGGCTACAAGGAGCAGGTCTACGACGAGCAAATCAACTTGAACCGACGAGAACGGTTGATCGAGGGGGAGTTGTTCGGCGCGCTCTACGAGCGGCATGTACAGCGCCTCAAGGACAATGCCAGAACCCTGGCGGTGCCCACTGCGGAGGCTGATCGAAAAGCCGCACAGGCACGCCATGCTCACTGGTTGAGCATGGGTTTGAACACATTGAATGTGGCCGCATTCATGGTGCCCGGCCTGGGGGAGCTGTTGTTGGCGGTCACGGCGATTCAGTTGGGCCTGGAGGTCTATCACGGCATCGAATCCTGGCAGGAGGGCGATATGGATGCGGCATGGGAGCACCTGGAGTCGGTGGCGCTGAATCTCGGGTTCATGGCCACCCTGGGCGGGGCGGCAGCCCTCGCTGGCCGGGCGCCCGCTATCCAGGTGTCGAAATGGGTCGATGGGCTGGTGCCGGTGAAGTTGCCGAACGGCGAAAGGCGCCTGTGGAAACCCGACCTTGCGGCCTACCGCAGTCATACCGTTCTGGATGCATCACTCAAGCCCAATGCCCAGGGTCAGTACGCGCAGGACGGCAAAATGTATGTGCGCCTGGGTGAAAGCCTTTATGAAAAGGCTTTTGATGCGCGGACTCGAAAATGGCGGATCCAGCATCCGAACAATCCGGCCGCGTACCAGCCGATCCTCGAACACAACCAGGCGGGTGCCTGGCGCCATACCCATGAACGCCCACTGGAATGGGACCGCCTGACCTTGCTGAGGCGCCTGGGTCATGAAACCCAGGGAATCAGCGATGCAACGTTGAGCGCCCTTGGCGACATCAGCGGCATCAGTGATGACCTGTTGCGCAAGGTCCACATAGATGGTTTGCCGATGCCTGCCGTGCTGGCCGATACGTTGCAGTTGTTTCGCGGCGCGCCGCCACAGGCTGTACTCCTGTCCCCCGAGGGCGCAGTGTTGCAGCGCCGCTTTGCTTCTTTGTCCCGAGGCGCGATCAACGAAATTATCAGTACGGCCAGCGATAAGGAACGCCTGCAGATACTCGGCCGAACCGGTGTTGCGCCGCGCCTGGATAACCTGGCGCGGCGTGCGGTACAGCAACGTCGCCTGAGCAGTGCGTTGGCCGGCTTGTACCTGCCGGCGCTCGCCAGCCTGGACAGTGACCGGCTGGCGTTGCATTGCTTGCAGCAACTGCCGGGCTGGTCTCCCACGCTGCGCCTGGAACTGCGCGCCGACAGCCACAGTGGGCGCTTGCTGGCTTCAGTCGGCCCTGAAGATGCGGCAGTGCGGCGTTACCTGGTCAAGCAAGGCGAGACATTCCTGGCGTACGACCTGCAGGGCGCTCCTCTTAACAGTCCGGTCCCCGGCAGTCATAATTTCTACCCATCAATCCTCCATGCCTTGCCCGTGACCACTCGCCAGTCACTGGGTTTGCCGCTGGCCAGCGCGGATGTGGATTTGCAGCAAGCCCTGGCACGCTATGCCACGGCACACCGCGTCGAAATGGCCGCCGTGCTGAAGATGCGCGCGCCCATGGCTCGCCCGGCGTTGCGTCTGGCGAGCGGGTCATTAGGTTATGCCCTGAGCGGCCGGGGTACGGTCCAAACACCTAATATCGCCCTGGCGGCCAGGGTTCGCGATGTTTACCCCAACCTCAGCGATGACGCGGCCCAGCTGTTTGTGCAAAGTCTGTTGCAGGCCGGCCAGCGCCCCCCACAGATCTATGAGTTGATTGGCAACCGCGAGCGCGAACTGACCCGGTTACGCATGACCCTGGATCAGTGGGTGACGCAAAACAGTGCTCAGGCGGGGGCACAACATACGGCAGACACCCTGATCAATTGCTGGCGCGAAGGCGCGTACCGGGGCTTGAAACCCCATGCCTATCTGTCACTGGGCAAGGCCGGTAACTTGCCGGCGCTGGATGCTGATTTTTCCCATGTGCGAGGGTTGGGCGTAAGCGGTGAAACCTTGGCGGGCGCCCAGGGCACCAGGCTTGCGCAGCAGTTCTCCAACGTCGAAGTCCTGAATGTGTTTACCGAGCCCGCCCATGTCGAAGCGATTGCCGCGGGCCTCGGGCTGTTTCCCAAGCTTGAAGAGTTGTCGATCGACGGCTGGGGCTTGACCTACTCGCCGGCCTTTTTGCAACGCCTTAACACGTTGAGCCAATTGCGCCGGTTAGTCCTGACGGGTGCGCTGGACGCGTTGGATGTCAGTGGCTTGAAACAGCTGCTTGCCTTGCGGGTGGCGGGCGCCCTGAAAGAGTGGCCGGTGGGCGTTCTGACGTTGGACAAACTGGAGACGCTCGACCTGTTGGGCACCGGGATAAATACGGTGCCGGCGGCAATGCTTGAGGGCCATGAGCGCCTGTGGCGTGGCCTTACCCTCAATTGGTCAGCGTTTGAGCGACGTGCGTTCATGCCGGCGTACCAACACGTGAAGGGCCACCCGGGGCATTTGGTGGATGAGGTGCTGATGGTGGACGCTTATTGTGAGGGCGCGTTGCGACGCCTGAAAGACAGCGACCCGGCGTTTGCGCCCAGTGCCTTGGCGTACCTGCGGCGCCATCGGTTGACCAGTGACGCCAAGTTGACCCGTGTGCATGCCTTGCTGGATGAACATGCAACGTTGCAACAGGCGCTGGAAGAGTGGCAGGGCAGGGAAGTGGAGGTCGACCGGCGACCGGTGGACCCGCTCAATCGTCAACGTGCGGCAGACAAGCTCATGGCTTACTGGCGTGATGGGCTCGACCGGCGTTTTGCCTCCCCCCGTGAGGTGGCCGGGCCTTCTTCGCCAGTCGCCTCGGAGGGCGTCATGCTGGACCTGTCGGGTACGATACTGGGGGATTTGCCGCTGATGCCGGCCGCAGCTTTTGCCCACGTGCAGCGCTTGAACCTCGCAGGCACCCGGGTTTCAGTGGCGGCATTGAACGATTTCCTCCCCCAGTTCACCCAAATCCACGGCCTGGACCTGAGCCGCAGCAACCTGATGGACCTGCCGGCGTCCCTGACGCAGTTGAGGTCTCTCAAACAGCTGGACCTGGCGCACAACCAGTTGACGATCACTGAGGCGATACAGCAGCGCCTCAGCGCCCTGGTCACGCTTCGAGGGTTGAACCTGGATTACAACCGTGTGGGTACCCTGGATGTCAGCGGGCTCAACCAGCTGCGCAGCCTGAACCTGAGCCACACCGCGACCACCGCCTGGCCGACAGGTTGGCTGGCATTACCCGAACTGCGTCAAGTGGATCTGAGCTACAGCGCTATTACCACGATCCCCCAGGCTGCACTGACCGGCCATGACCTGCTGATGCTCAGCAGCAACGTGCGTGGCTGTCGCCTGACCTTGCCGGCCTGTGCCGACATACAGCGTTTTGCCCTGCGTACCTACCAGGACAATCCGATGAACGTCGCACCGGCCATGCTGCCGGTTTTTGGCCCGAGCTTTTACCTGAACAAACCCTTGGGCATTCCCCGCGAAGGGCTGGCGGAGGGCAGAACGGGCGGCGATCCGGAATACTTTCCCCTGGAGGTCACGGACAGTCCCGATCTGCTCCTCGCGCTGGAAGTAGAGGTGCCCAACAGTGACGTTCGGCAGACACCTGCGCAGCGTCTGCAACAAATAGACCCGGCGTTGTCCACGCGCGATGCGGTACGGCGCATTGACGAACTGCTTGCCAGTGGCCTGGGCGCACTGGAGGTCGAGGCATGCCTGGTTCGGTGGCGCACGGGCTACCGGGGTATGGTGCGGGTGTTGAACGACTGGATCGATATTCGTGCTTATCGCCAGGGGGGCGGCTGGGTCAGCGCGGTGGACCGTCGTCGCGCGGCCGACAGGCTTATCGACAGTTGGCGCCATACCTTGCGGGCGCACCCCGAGGTTGCGCCGGGCGATGGGCGCGAGGTCCTTCAATTGAACGACCTGTATCTGGGTGACCTGCCGGCGTTACCCGAGCCGTTGGCCCATGTGAGGGTGTTGAACCTCAACGCAGTCAAGCTTACTGAGCAGGGCTCCAATGCGTTCCTGCGGGCGTTTCCCAAGCTGCGTACCCTGACCCTCAACAATAATGGCCTGATGAGCCTGCCCGACGCCGTCGGCGAATGCTCGACACTTACCGAGCTGCACCTGAGCCATAACGAACTGCGCTATCGCAGCGAGCTGCAGGGCCAGCTCAATCGGTTGACCGCGCTGGAGCGCCTGGACCTGAGTGAGAACCTCCTGGACTCTCTGGATATCAGCAGCCTGCCTCAATTGCAGTCATTGGAACTGCGTGGCAATAACCTTCTGGCGTGGCCGCAGGGTGTCCTCCAGGCTGCGCAGTTGCGCCACCTGGACCTGCGCAGCAACCGTATCGAAACCATCCCTGAAGACGCGTTGCTGCCCCAGCACAGCGCTCTGATGTGGGGCACGGACCTGTCCGATAACCTGCTGTTTGAGGAAGATCTTGCACGCTTGCGCGTCTACCAGCAGCAGACCGATTGTGGCCTGGGATTTTCCGCCGAGGAACTGGAAGACGCACTGGAGGGGTACCACAGTACCGATAGCAGCTCCGGGTCGGACATCCACCCTGAACTCTTGACCCCGGAACAACAGAAGGCCCAATGGTTCCCGGACATTGCCGCCGATTCAGCCCGTCACCGGGTATGGAGCGTGCTCAAACAGGCCGAAAACAGCGAAGACTTTTTCTACATCATTTCCCAGTTGAAGAACGCCCAGGATTTCTTGCACGACCGCGCCGACCTGACTCGCCGGGTGTGGGCGGTGCTTGAGGCGGCGGAGCAATACCCGCACTTGCGCGAACAACTATTTGGCCAGGCCCAGGCGATGCGGGTAAGGGCTACCTGTGGTGACGGCTGGATCCTCCTGTTCAGTGATCTTGAAGTCAGCGTGTATGAGTTCAAGGCCCTGAGGGCCCTTGCGCCCGGGCAGGAAGGCACCACGCTGTTCAACCTGGCCCGGCGCATGATCCGTCTCGATGAAGCGGAGCGCATTGCTGGCGAAGCGATCAACCGCAGCCCTGGCATCGACCCGGCGGAAATTCGCCTGGCCTACCGCATTGGCCTGGCCGAGCGCCTGGATCTGCCTCACCAACCGTCCACCATGCTGTACCGCAACCTGTCCCGGGTGACCCAGGCCAACATCGATCAGGCGTATGCCGCCATTATGGCCAGAGAGAGTACTCCGGTGTTTATGCAAGAGCTGGTCAAGCGCCCGTACTGGGTCAGCTACTTGCAGAAGCTGTATCCCGAAGAGTTTTCGGTGTTGGCCCAGGCGCATCAGGTCAAGGTAGATGCCCTCGAGGAGCTTCACCCGGACCTCAGCGCCCAATACCTGAGCGAAGTCGCAGCCTTGGACACCGAAAACCTTGCCGAGCAACAGGCACTGGCGCTCAGGCTTTCGGGGCGAGCGAGGAGGGATCTGGGGATCTGACCCGGGCGCCCAGCCGGCTGGACGCCCGGGCCAGCGCGCCACAACTTAGTTGTCGTAACCCAGGTTCGGCGCCAGCCAGCGTTCGGTCACGCTCAGGTCCTGCTCCTTGCGGGCGGTGTAGCTGGCGACCTGGTCCTTGTCGATCTTGCCCACCGCAAAGTACTGCGCCTGCGGGTGAGCGAAGTACCAGCCGCTGACGGCCGCTGCCGGGAACATCGCGTAGTGCTCGGTCAGGAACACGCCGCTGCGGCCGGCGTGCATCTCGCGGGCTTCAGGGTCCAGCAGCTGGAACAACTGGGCCTTCTCGGTGTGGTCCGGGCACGCCGGGTAACCCGGGGCAGGGCGGATACCGCTGTACTGCTCCTTGATCAGCGCTTCGTTATCCAGCACTTCGTCCTTGGCGTAGCCCCAGTGCTCTTTACGCACCTGCTGGTGCAGCCACTCGGCGCAGGCTTCGGCCAGGCGGTCGGCCAGGGCCTTGACCATGATCGAGTTGTAGTCGTCGCCGGCGTCCTGGTAGGCCTTGGCGACTTCTTCGGCACCGATGCCGGCGGTGGTGATAAAGCCACCGATGTAGTCGGTTACGCCGCTGTCCTTGGGTGCGACGAAGTCGGCCAGGGAAAAGTTCGGCTTGCCGTCGGTCTTGATGATCTGCTGGCGCAAATGGTGCAGCCTGGCAATCGGCTGGCCGTCATCGCCGTAGACTTCCAGGTCATCGTCCTGCACCTGGTTGGTCGGCCAGAAACCGAACACCGCGCGGGCGCTGATGAGTTTTTCGTCGATCAGCTTCTTGAGCATGTCCTGTGCGTCGGCGTACAGCGCCGTCGCCGCTTCACCCACCACTTCATCGGTGAGGATGCGCGGGAACTTGCCGGCCAGGTCCCAGGAGATGAAGAACGGTGTCCAGTCGATGTACTCGGCCAGGATGTTGAGGTCGATATTGTCCAGCACCTTGGCGCCGGTAAACGTCGGCTTGACCGGCGTGTAGCTGTTCCAGTCGAACTGCGGCTTCTTGGCGATGGCGGCCGGGTAGCTCAGGCGCTCGGTGCGCGCGCTGCGGTTGGAGGTGCGCTCGCGCACGTCGATGTATTCCAGGCGGGTCTTCTCGACGAATGCCGGCTTCAATTCCTTGGACAGCAATTGCGTCGCCACGCCCACGGCGCGGGAGGCGTCGGTGACGTAGATCACCGCGTCGTTGCTGTATTTGGGCTCGATCTTCACGGCCGTGTGGGCCTTGGAAGTGGTGGCGCCACCGATCATCAGCGGCAGGTGGAAATCCTGGCGCTGCATCTCGCGGGCGACGTGCACCATCTCGTCCAGGGACGGAGTGATCAGCCCGGACAGGCCGATGATGTCGCACTTCTGCTCCTTGGCCACCTGCAGGATTTTCTCGGCCGGGACCATCACGCCCAGGTCGACGATGTCATAGCCGTTGCAACCCAGCACCACGCCGACGATGTTCTTGCCGATGTCGTGCACGTCGCCCTTCACCGTGGCCATCAGGATCTTGCCCTTGGCTTCCGGCTTGTCGCCTTTTTCCAGCTCGATGAACGGGATCAAGTGGGCCACGGCCTGCTTCATCACCCGGGCGGATTTCACCACCTGGGGCAGGAACATTTTGCCGGCGCCGAACAGGTCGCCGACGATGTTCATGCCGGACATAAGCGGGCCTTCGATCACTTCGATCGGGCGCGCGAACGACTGCCGGGATTCTTCGGTGTCTTCGACAATGTGGGTGGTGATGCCCTTGACCAGCGCGTGTTCCAGGCGCTTGTTGACTTCCCAGCCACGCCATTCTTCGGTCTCGGCTTCCTTGACGCTGCCGTCGCCCTTGTACTTGTCGGCAATGGCGAGGAGGGCGTCGGTGCCTTCCGGGGTGCGGTTGAGCACCACGTCTTCCACCGCGTCACGCAGCTCGGCCGGGATCTGGTCGTAGATCTCCAGCTGGCCGGCGTTGACGATACCCATCGTCAGGCCGTTGCGGATCGCATACAGCAGGAACACCGAGTGAATCGCCTCGCGCACCGGGTTGTTGCCGCGGAACGAGAACGACACGTTGGACACGCCGCCGGAGGTCAGCGCATACGGCAGCTCGTCGCGGATGTAGGCACAGGCGTTGATGAAATCGACGGCGTAGTTGTTGTGTTCCTCGATACCGGTGGCGACCGCGAAGATGTTCGGGTCGAAGATAATGTCTTCCGGCGGGAAGCCGACTTCATTCACCAGGATGTCGTAGGAGCGTTTGCAGATTTCTTTCTTGCGCGCTTCGGTGTCGGCCTGGCCGGCTTCGTCGAACGCCATCACCACCACCGCCGCGCCGTAGCGCTTGCACAGCCTGGCGTGGTGAATGAACTGTTCCACGCCTTCCTTCATGCTGATGGAGTTGACGATGCCCTTGCCCTGTATGCACTTCAGGCCGGCCTCGATCACTTCCCACTTGGATGAGTCGATCATGATCGGTACGCGGGAGATGTCCGGCTCGCCGGCAATCAGGTTGAGGAAGGTCACCATGGCCTTCTTCGAATCCAGCATGCCTTCGTCCATGTTGATGTCGATCACCTGGGCGCCGGCTTCCACCTGCTGCAGGGCGACTTCCAGGGCTTCGGTGTAGTTGTCTTCACGGATCAGGCGGGCGAAGCGGGCGGAACCGGTGATGTTGGTGCGCTCGCCGACGTTGACGAACAACGAGTTGCGATCAATGGTGAACGGTTCCAGGCCCGACAGGCGGCAGGCCTTCGGAATGTCCGGGATCGGGCGCGGTGCGTAACCGGCCACGGCCTTGGCGATGGCTTCAATATGGCCCGGGGTGGTACCGCAGCAACCACCGACGATGTTCAGGAAGCCGCTCTGGGCGAATTCTTCGATGACCTTGGCGGTTTCCGACGGCAGTTCATCGTACTCGCCGAATTCGTTGGGCAGGCCGGCGTTCGGGTGGGCGGAAACGTGGGTGTTGGCCTTGTTCGACAGCTCTTCCAGGTACGGACGCAGCTCGCTCGCGCCCAGTGCGCAGTTCAGGCCCACAGACAGCGGCTTGGCGTGGCTGACCGAGTTCCAGAAGGCTTCGGTGGTCTGGCCCGACAGGGTGCGGCCGGAGGCGTCGGTGATGGTGCCGGAGATCATGATCGGCAGTTCGACGTTCAATTCTTCGAACACGCCCTGTACGGCGAAGATCGCGGCCTTGGCGTTGAGGGTGTCGAAAATGGTTTCGATCAGGATCAGGTCGGCGCCGCCTTCGATCAGGCCTTTGGTGGCTTCGGTGTAGTTTTCCACCAGCTCATCGAAGGTCACGTTGCGGTAGCCGGGGTTATTTACGTCGGGCGACAGCGAGCAGGTACGGCTGGTCGGACCGAGCACGCCGGCGACGAAGCGCGGCTTGGCCGGGTTTTCCAGGGTCTTGGCGTCGGCGATCTTGCGCGCCAGGCGCGCGCCTTCTACGTTTAATTCGTAGGCGAGGTCTTCCATGCCGTAGTCGGCCATGGAAATGCGCGTGGCATTGAAGGTGTTGGTTTCCAGGATGTCGGCGCCGGCATCCAGGTAGGCTTTTTCGATGCCGCCGATCACGTCCGGACGGGTGATCACCAGCAGGTCGTTATTGCCCTTGACGTCGCTCGGCCAGTCGGCGAAGCGTTTGCCACGGTAGTCCTGCTCTTCCAGTTTATAGCTCTGGATCATCGTGCCCATGCCGCCGTCGAGGATCAGGATGCGTTCCTTGAGGGCTTGGTGGAGGGCTTGCAGACGAGCGCTACGATCGGGCATGGGACTACTCTGGTCAGGTATTACGGAGGGCGAAGATCATAACAAACCTGTGCGCTTTTAGAGCATGTGCTGGGTTTGCATGAATATCGCTCATGTTGGCGGGGGCGTTACATCGGTAGAATCGACGGGTTTTTCACTGCACGCATTGAATCGGGACCGGAAACATGTCACTTCGCCTCATCGTCAGCGCCGCGTTTGCGCTGTTCGCCCTTACCGCACAGGCAGAAGGTCCCGCCCCGGCGATCTCTTATACCCGTGACATCCAGCCGATCTTCACCGAGAAATGCGTGGCCTGCCACGCCTGCTACGACTCGGCCTGCCAGCTCAACCTGGGCAGTGCCGAAGGCGCCGCACGTGGCGCGACCAAGGTGCCGGTGTACGACGGCGAGCGCAGCCAGGCCAGCCAGCCCACCCGTTTGTTCTATGACGCCTTCGGCAAAGCCGCCTGGCAGCAAAAGGATTTCTACTCGGTACTCGACGCCCAGGGCAGCCAGGCCGCACTGATGGCGCGCATGCTGGAGCTGGGGCATAACGCGCCGCTTGCGCCCAACGCCAAGCTGCCCGACGACATCGTGCTGGGCCTGAGCCGCGAAAACACCTGCCCGATGCCGGGGGAGTTCAACGCCTACGCAGGTAACCACCCGAAGGAAGGCATGCCCCTGGCCGTCACCGGCCTGACCGACCAGCAGTACCAGACCCTGCAACGCTGGCTGGCCTCCGGCGCACCGATCGACGAACAAGGCCTGGCCCCGAGTGCCAAGGAAGCCTTGCAAGTGCAGCAATGGGAAAACCTGTTCAACCAGCCCGGGGCCCGGGAAAGCCTGGTGGCGCGCTGGTTGTTCGAGCACCTGTTCCTTGCCCACATCTACTTTGAAGGCGGCGAGCCGGGGCATTTCTTCCAGTGGGTACGCTCGCGCACCCCGAGCGGGCAGCCGATCGACCTGATCAACACCCGCCGCCCCAACGACGACCCGGGCACCCAGGTGTACTACCGCCTGTGGCCGGTGCAGGGGGTGATCGTGCACAAGACTCACATCACCTATCCGTTCAGCGCCGAGAAGATGGCCCGGATCAAGTCGCTGTTCTATACCGATGACTGGCAGGTGCAAGCCTTGCCGGGCTACGGGCCGGGCCGGCGCGCAAACCCGTTCGAGACCTTCGAGGCGATTCCGGCCAAGGCGCGCTACCAGTTCATGCTGGATAACGCCGAATACTTCGTGCGCACCTTTATTCGCGGGCCGGTATGCCGGGGCCAGATCGCCACGGACGTGATCCGCGACAACTTCTGGACCCTGTTCCAGGACCCCGACCACGACCTGTATATCACCGATGCCCGCTACCGCGGCCAGGCCACGCCGTTGCTGGCGATGCCGGGGCAGATTGACGATGTGGGCAGCGTGCTCAGCCTCTGGCTCAAATACCGCGACAAGCGCAACGAGTACGAAGCGTTGCGCCGGGACAGTTATGCCGACCTGCCGCCGCCGAGCTGGTCGAGCCTGTGGGCGGGCAACGACAACGCCTTGTTGAGCATCTTCCGTCACTTCGACAGCGCCTCGGTGACCAAGGGCTTGATTGGTGAAGTGCCGCAAACCCTGTGGCTGTTCGACTATCCGCTGCTGGAGCGCACCTACTACCAGTTGGCGGTGAATTTCGATGTGTTCGGCAACGTTTCCCATCAGGCCCAGACGCGCCTGTATTTCGACCTGATCCGCAACGGTGCCGAGCAGAACTTCCTGCGCCTGATGCCGGCGGACTCGCGGGACGACTTTCTTGACGATTGGTACCAGAACAGCGGCAAGGTCAAGCTGTGGCTGGACTATGAAGCCATCGACGATGACAAGCCCACGGGCCTCAAGCTCGATGAAAAGGACCCCAAGCGCGACTTCGCCAACCAGTTGCTGGCCCGTTACGGTGACCTGAACGCCAGCCCGGACCCGATCAACCGTTGCGTCAGCGCCTATTGCTCGCGTCCGGGCATTGACCCTGCGTTGCAGGACGCCGAACAGGCCCTGAGCCGCCTGACCAACCGCCCGGCGGCGGGGCTCAAGGTGATCGACCTGTTGCCGGAAGCGACCATGCTGCGCATCGAAACCCGCAGCGGCAAACGTGAGATGTACAGCCTGTTGCGCAACCGCGCCCACAGCAACGTGGCCTTTATGCTCGGTGAGGCTTATCGCTATCAGCCGGGCCTGGACACCGTGACCATTTATCCCGGCGTGCTGAGCAGCTACCCGAACTTCATGTTCAACATTCCGGCGCAGCAGGTGCCGGAGTTTGTCGCTGCCATGGAGAATGCCAAGGACGCCAATCGCTTCGAGAAGATTGTCGACCGCTGGGGCATCCGCCGCAGTCACCCGCAGTTCTGGCAGTACTTCCACGACCTGTCGCAGTACATCCGCGAAACCACGCCGGTGGAAGAGGGCGTGCTGGACATGAACCGCTACGAGAATCTTTGATCGACCTTTGACCGTCGACGGCTGTCCCAAGCCATAGGCACCTGAATAACCGGTGTCGAGGCTTGGGAGAGTGGGTCGACGATGTTGATTTCAGTACAGGCACTGCGCGCCCTGGCGGCCTGGACCGTGGTGGGTCATCACTTCATGCAGATTTTCTTTGGCTTTAAGGCCGATTCGGCGCTGGGCCACCTGTTTGTCGACAAAGGTGCGGCGGGCGTGGATGTGTTTTTTGTGATCAGCGGCCTGGTGATCTTCCTCTCCACCGAGAACAAACAGCTGCCGCCCTGGCGATTTCTGCTGTATCGCCTGCTGCGAATCGTCCCGGCCTACTGGTTCTACACGCTGTTGATGGCGCTGCTGGTGGTGTTTGCGCGGCCGGTGTTGCCGGACCAGAGCGTCGATGCGGCCCATGTGTTGATGTCCTTGTTGTTTATACCTTCGGAAAATCCCGGTGGTTATGGGGTGTACCCGACCTTGAACGTCGGCTGGACCCTGAACTACGAGATGCTTTTCTACGTGCTGTTTGCGTGGGCGTTGCTGTTTCGCCGGCAGTGGCGGGTGCTGGTGGTGGGCGCGTTGTTGTTCGCGGTGTGCCAGGCGTGGACTTCTTTCGGCTGGATCAGCGAATTCTATCGTTCGGACATTGTGTATGAGTTCCTGCTGGGGATAGGCATCGGCATGCTTTACCGCAAGGGCTGGATTCGCCCCGGGCTGTGGCTTCCATTGCTGGGGATTGCGGGGGCATTGCTGGCGATCTATCACTGGCCGGCATCGCCGCGGGCCCTGACCTGGGGCTTGCCGAGTGCGGTGCTGGTGGTGGCCTGTATCTCGATGGAACGCTATTTCGAGCGCAGCCGGCTGCTCAAGGTGATGGGGGATTGTTCCTACTCGGTCTATCTGATGCACGTGCTGGTGCTGTCGGCGGGTGGTTTTGTCGCCCAGCGTTATGGGGTTAACGCCTACGTGATGCTCGGCGTGTGTGTGGTGCTGATCGCCATTGGGTCGCTGGCCAGCTACCACTGGCTGGAAAAGGGCAGTTATCGTCGGCTCAAAGGCTGGTTCGATGGCGACGAACGGTTGGTGCTTTCCCGACAAAAATACTAGGACTTTGTACCTCGGTAATAATTTGGCGTAAACTGCCGGCAAGCCTGCGAGGAGTTTCCATGACCGCCATAACCATTACCGACGCCGCCCACGATTACCTGGCTGATCTGCTGTCGAAGCAGAACACCCCGGGCATTGGCATCCGCGTCTTTATCACCCAGCCCGGCACCCAGTACGCTGAGACGTGCATTGCCTACTGCAAGCCGGGAGAAGAAAAACCTGAAGATACGGCGTTGGGGCTGAAAAGCTTCACGGCGTATATCGATGCGTTCAGTGAAGCGTTTCTTGACGATGCGGTGGTTGATTACGCCACTGATCGCATGGGTGGCCAACTGACCATCAAGGCGCCGAACGCCAAGGTGCCGAATGTTAATGCGGATAGCCCGATTAACGAGCGCATCAACTATTACCTGCAGACCGAGATTAATCCTGGGTTGGCCAGCCACGGTGGTCAGGTGAGTCTGATTGACGTGGTTGATGATGGTATTGCTGTGTTGAAGTTTGGTGGCGGTTGCCAGGGCTGCGGCCAGGCGGACGTGACCTTGCGTGAGGGTATTGAGCGTACGCTGCTTGAGCGGGTTCCGGAGCTCAAGGGTGTGCGGGATGTGACTGACCATACGCAGAAAGAAAACGCCTACTACTAAGGGTGTTCGCTGCGGATGTGAAAAACGGCGCCCCGTGAGCGCCGTTTTTTTATGGTTTGGATTCAGTGGGTTGCGTTAGGGTTGTGAGGTTTTAGGTTAGGTATGTTGTGTACATATCCGTTATTTAGGT